>JBJONJ010000467.1:0-3485 GCA_046051905.1 Verrucomicrobiota bacterium | reverse complement strand
TCAATGACGACATCTGGTTGATGCCTGTGGATGGCTCGAAACCGGCCTTCAATGTCTCGCAGCATCCCGATGACGACACGTGGCCGCATTGGTCGCCGGATGGCAAGATGCTCGCGTGGACGGGCACGCGGGAGATCGACGAGCAGGATGTGTTTTACGTGCATCTGCTGGCCGAGGAGGACGAAAAGACGAAACGCGAGCGCACCTTGGTCAAAGCGCGTGAAAAGATCGCCAAAGCCAAAAAGCCCGAACCGAAGCAAGAGGAGCCGAAGGCCGAAAAGCCCGCTGAACCGGCTCCGAAGCCCGAAGAGCCGAAAAAGGCCGAAGAACCGAAAAAGGCTGAGGAGCCCAAAAAAGAGGAGAAGAAGCCGGAACCGCTGAAAATCGATTTCGAGGGCCTGCATGAGCGCGTTCAGCGTGTGAAGTTGCCGAACTCCGCTGAGTATTCTCTCGTGTGGTCGCCGGACTCGAAGAAGCTGGTCTTCCAATCGCAGATCGAGGAGTCGAAGCGGACGATGAGCATCGAGTTTCCCGATGAATTGAAGCCGAAGACCTTCAGCAGCGCCGTTTTGACGAACGCCGTGTGGCTCAAAGAAGGCGATCAGCTCATGGGCTTGCTCGATGGCAAACCAGCGATGCTTTCCGGCAAGGGCGGTGATCCGAAGACTTACTCGTTCAAAGCGCAGCAGAGCTACTCGCGGGCTGAAAAGCAGCGTGCGGTGTTTGATCAGTGCTGGCAGGTGATGCGCGATCTCTATTACGATGAACGTCACGGCAATCGCGACTGGAACGCCGTGCGCACGAAGTATCGCGACATGGCCGCCGAGGCTGCGGACATGAAAGGTGCGGCGGAGTGCGTTTCACTCATGCTGGGCGAGTTGAATGGCTCGCACTTAGGCTTCATGATCGGCTCGGCAACGAGCACGAGCAGTTGGACGGAAGAAACGGCCCATCTCGGCCTGCGATTTGACGCGAGCTTCGCCGGACCCGGTTGGAAGGTGCGTGATGTGATCCCGAAATCGCCCGCGAGCCGCAAAGAGAGCCGCGTGGAGGCTGGCGAGATCGTTTTGAAGGTGGATGGCAAGGACGTGCAGCCTGCGATGGATGTCAGCAGCGTGCTGAACGGTCCGATGGAGCGTGACATCGTGCTCACCGTGAAAAACGGCGACAAGACTCGCGAGGTGACGCTGCGCCCGATCAGCTACATTACCGCGCGGCGGTTGCTTTACGATAACTGGATCGCGGAGAACCGGAAAGCGGTCGAGAAGGCCTCCGGTGGCACGCTGGGCTACCTGCACATCAGCGCGATGGACGACGCGAGCTTCCAAAAGTTCCAAGAGGAGCTTTATCATGCCGGCGCGGGCAAAGACGGCCTCATCATCGACGTGCGCGAGAACGGCGGCGGCTCGACGACGGATCATCTGCTCACCGCGCTCACGCAGCCGCGTCACGCACTCACTTTGCCCCGCGGCGGCAAGGTGCCCGGCTATCCGCAGGACCGCATGATCTACGCCACCTGGCACAAACCGGTCGTCGTGATGTGCAATCAGAACAGCTACAGCAACGCGGAGATCTTCTCCCATGCCATCAAGACGCTGAAGCGCGGCAAAGTCGTCGGCGTGACGACTGCGGGGGGCGTCATCAGCACGGGCTCGACTGCGATCATGGACGTCGGCACGCTGCGCCTGCCCTTCCGCGGCTGGTATGGCCTCGAAAACGGCCAGGACATGGAACTCAACGGCGCAAAGCCCGACTTCATCGTCTGGCCTCAGCCAGGTGACAAAACGGATCGTCAGCTCGACAAAGCCGTCGAGGTGCTCAAAGCGGATGTGGAGACGTGGAAGAAGCGCCCGCAGCCGAAGCTGATCAATGCAAGCGAGAGAAAGCCATGAAACACGCCCTGTTATTCTTGTTCGCACTCACAGCGCTGCACGCAGAGGATTTGTGCCAACAACCTTCACCTGAGGAGATGGCGAAGGCCGCCGGAGTCACGCTGCCGCCGCTGCCGTGGCATGTGGCGAATGTGTGGTGGGACTTTGAGAAGCCGGTGGAGCATTTCACGTCGCTGGAGGTCGATGTGACGATCGATCACGATGTGCCGAGCGATTACAATCTCTACATCTCGCCGTGCGGCATCGCGAAGATCAATGGTTTGCAGTTCTACGGCGGCATCCAGACGAACATCAACGGCTGGGCCACCAAAGAGAGCCGCGAACGCGTGCATCGTGGCAAAGGCGGCATTTTCTCGCGATGGTCGAGCGACAAGACGACGCCCATCGGGCTGGATCATGTGCGCACGGCGGCGGAGGATTGTTTGGTGGAGAGCGCGGGCTACGAGGGCGAGTTCGCGAGTGTGCGGCGGCCGTTTGCGTGGACGAAAGGGACTTACACCTGGTGCATCACGAAAGGCGCGAGCGAAGGCGGCAGCACATGGTTCACCTGCACCATTCGTGATTCGAAGGGCAGCGTGCATGAGGTGGGCAGTTTGCGCTTTGAAGGCACGGACTTCACGTTTTGGGAGAGGCACTCGGCCTTCGTGGAGGTTTACAGCACGTCGAAGATTCCGAAGTCGGGCATTCCGAAGGTGAATGTGACTTTTGGCTGGCCACGACTGAACGGGACGAAGGTGCCGCTAAAGAAGGCCCACGCCTACTATCCCGACAAAGGCGGCCCAGACTCGCCGGATTGCGCGTGGGTGAAGGCGGAGGGTGAGAATTGCGTGGTGGAGGTCGGTCCGATCTTCAAACGCGATGAAGCGAAGCGGCGGCATGATCTCGTTTTGGGTTCGAAAACGCGCACGGTGTCGAAAATCGCGTCGAAAGAGGCTGTGGCGCTGGTGGACACGAATGACGCGGCCGATTTGAAGGAGTGGGGAAACAAGGCGGGCACGCTATGCGTCGAGTGGATGCCGAAAATCGCCGCGTTGCTGCCCAGCGAAGGTTTTGAGGCTCCGAGAGAGGTGACGCTCTATTTTGATCCGGCGATGAAGGGCGTGGCACATGCCGCGAATGGCAAGATCACGATCTCGGCGGCCTTTGTGCGCGAACACCCGGATGATTGGGGCATGGTCGTGCATGAGCTGGCGCATGTGGTGCAGGCGTATCCGGCTGGAGGGCCGGGATGGCTGGTGGAGGGCATCGCGGACTACATCCGCATCGTGAAGTTTGAGCCGCAGGCTCCGCGTCCGACATTGACGCGGCTGGCGAGCTATAAAGACGCTTACAAAACCGCGGCGATGTTTCTGGAGTGGATCGAAAAGCAGCACACGCCTGATTTGGTGGTCAAAATGAACGCCGCGCTGCGTGCGGGCAAATATCGCGATGAGTTGTGGAAGGAACTGACCGGCAAAACGGTGGATGAGCTCTGGGCAGAGTATGTGAAGTGAGCGCGGCAGTCCTATTTCAGCGACCGCCAAAATGCTCATCCATCGCTTTGAGGCCGGGGAGAAAACCAACGGCGCCAAGCTTGGGAAAGCCGGTGTTTGA
>JBJONJ010000466.1:0-3546 GCA_046051905.1 Verrucomicrobiota bacterium | reverse complement strand
GGGCTTGGAGTACTGTTTGCAAAGCGCTCGCTTCTCCAGATTCGCGAAGCGGGAGGAAAATTGGGCGGTGTGATGAGAGCGAAGTTTGCCGCGCTGGCCTGGCCTTGGTCGCTCATCGTGATCATGTTCGGCGTGGGCATCATGATCCTGTTTGACGAAAACGTCTTGGGCATGACCTGGAAAATACCAGTCAGCCTGCTGCTTCTCACGAGCAGTGTGCTGGGTGTGATCATGTGCCGTAGGGCTTCCTGCTGGATGAAAGATGAAACTCTGGCGAAGCAGGTCCGCGGACATGTCTGGCGATTCGCCATCACGGCCTTCATCGCTGTGATCTGTCTCGGCGGCTATATCGGGCAGAGGAGTGTGTCCTTGAAGGGCTATCTAAACGAGCATGGCGCCAAGATGACCATCAAGATTGGCATTCCCGCCAAGACAACGATGCACTTCAAGGTCATTCGCGTGGATGCAGAAGGCAAAGAGACGCCTCTCAATCTGCAAAGTTCCATGAGTGCGCCGGACAATGACGGCCTCTATACCACCCTGGAACTCAACTTGACCGAACGATGGAAGAAAAGTGATCGGCAGAAGCTCTCGGTGACCCTGCCGGGTCTGTATGGGGTGCACTACTCGCGGTCCATTTTCCTCGACGACATTTGGAAAATCAGTGAGATCGACTTGGGAACTGACATGGGTGGAATTGAGAAAAAGCGTTTTGAATTCGCCACCCGGCATGGCTGGTTTGGCAGAAAACTGGAGACGATTTACCTCGAAACGGACGGCACCCAGAACCAGCCCTGACCCTGACATGAGCGCCACTCCCGCCGCTTCCACCTTTCACAGCACGCGCTGGACGCTCGTGCTGCGATCGCGTGGCGACGCGCCGGAGGCACGCACCGCGCTGGGCGAGCTGTGCGAGGTATATTGGGCTCCGGTGTTTCGATTTCTGCGCAGCGAAGGCCGCACCGACGATGACAGCCGCGAGCTGGCGCAGGAGTTTTTTGCCCGCTTGCTCACGCGCGGTGGTTTTGACGGGGCCGATCCGGCGAAGGGCCGCTTTCGCTCCTACCTGCTCGGTGCGCTGAAGCACTTCCTCGCCGAACGCCGGCGCAATGAAGGCCGCGAAAAACGCGGCGGCGGTGCCGTGGTGGAGTCGCTCGATGCCACCACGCACGACACCGCTCCAGGCCTTCAAATCGCCGATACCAGCGCGGCGATGAGCGACAGGCACTTTGATCGCGAATGGGCCTTTGCGGTCATGGATCGCAGTTTGAAAGCAGTGCAGGCTGATTTCGAAAAAGCAGGCAAATCCGCCCATTTTGAGGCTCTGAAGCCCTGGCTCGTTGGCGATACCGACCAGCTCTCCCAAGCCGAAGCCGCCACCCAGCTCGGCGTCACCACCGGCGCGGTGAAAGTGATGATTCATCGCCTTCGCAAAACCTTCCGCGCCGCTGTGGAAGCCGAAATCGCCCAGACCGTGCCCGCCACCGAGGACATCGACGAGGAACTGCGCTACCTCATTGAGGTGCTAAGTTGAGGTTGATGGTGATGTGGCCAGACAGGCTTGAGTTGACCGTTGAGCTACTCCACTCTCGGCTCGACATGCGGATCCCGTTCCTCATCACCTTTTTCACCATCGCCACGAGCATCTTCAGCGCCGAGCCGACCACCATCGGCCTGAATGCCAACCAGATGTCCATCGCCACGGGGCAGCCTTCGTTGGTGCTCATGTCGAGCGGTTCCACGCACATCCCGGTGTGGTCGTTGTCGGGTGGGACGGTGGGGCAATCGGTGGCAGGTGTGGTGACGGGGCTTCCGAGCGATTGCGCGGCGGTGAAGGTCGAGATTGTCGTGACGACGACGGATGAGACGACGAGTTCCGAGTTTGCCGATGTGTATCGTGTGCATCTTTCGCAGATGGTGGACGGTGCGCCGTTCACGGAGCGGTATGCGCTCGGCAAAACGGTGCGCACGGCACTGCCTGCGGCACCGTTTCACTCACGGAGCATCGTTTTGGAATCCTTTTACGAAGTGGTGCCCGATGCTCCGCTCACCGTGCGCATCCAGCGGGAGCCGGGTGATCCTGGCGACACGTTCACCAAACCCACGGGCCTCGCCGCGGTGAAGGTGACGCCTTTGAAAGCCCTCCCGAAGCCCCACGTGGTGCAGGACATGCCCGGCTACAACTCGTGGCCGATGCTTCAGGCCATCGGCGGGAAACTCGTGTGCGTCTATGGCCGCGGCAAAGGCCACACCATCGCCAGCGATGATCGCGCTGTTTATGCGCGCACATCGACCGACGGCGGCAAAACCTGGACGGCGGAGACCGTGGTCGCCGACGCGAAGGACTACGGCGAGGTCGCGGTCGGGAAAGGGCTGGATTCCACCAGCGCGATGCTGCTCTGGGTGCGCCGCATCGGCAAAGGCGAGTGGCACCACGATCTCTACCGCAGCACCGATGGCATCACTTTCACGCTCGTCGCAACGCCGACACTCGCGGTGCGTCCGATGCAGATCACCGATGTCTTCAGCGTCCCTAAAGTCGGACTCATGGCGCTGTGGTTCGGCGGCGATTACAGCGACAAGCCCACGCAATCCTGGGGCACGATGACCAGCAGCGACGATGGCAAAACGTGGACGCAAAATCCGGTCGAATCCGGCTTGCTGAAACCCGACTGGCCGACCGAACCCGCCGCAGTTTACCTCGGCGAAGGCAAAATCCTCGCCATCGCGCGGACAGAGACTGGCCCGGCGCAGTTCCAGATGATCTCGACGGACTACGGAGCCACTTGGAAGCGCACTCGCACCAACATCAGCGATGTCGCCGCCTCCACGCCGAGCCTGATTCTCGACGCCAAAACCGGGCTGCTGAGCAACTACTACTATGAACGCGGTCGCGGCATCCTTCGCCGTCGCGTCGTCGATCCGAGCCGCGTGTTTGACCATCCGCTCAGCTGGCCCGGCTCCGAAGCGGTCGCCTCCGGAAGCAAGGTCACCTTTGATGCGGGCAACGCGAACGCCACGGTGAGCGGAGATACTCACTTCGTCTCTTTTTACTCCGGCAAGGCACCCGACACATCGGTCGTCGTCTCGGAGATCGCGGCACCTGTTGCCAAGAAGTAATCTTTGCACCCCATGAAAGCCGTCTTCTCTTTTCTCCTGCTCACGACAGCCGCAGCGCTGGCTCAAGAACCCACCGCGCCGCCAAACAGCAAGATCCCGCCGCAGCCGCGTGAGTCGTGGAGTGCCATCCAGCTCAAGGCTGACGACAATCCCGCCTTTCCCGAGCCACCCGCAGGCTGGGATGCCAAACGCGACGGCATCCCGCACGGAAAACTGGAGATGATCAGCTACGACTCCAAAACGGTCGGCACGCGGCGGAAGATGAGTGTCTATACACCGCCGGGCTACTCGACGGAGAAGAAGTATCCGGTGCTTTACCTCCTGCATGGCATCGGCGGCGATGAGACCGAGTGGGCACGCTACGCGCAGCCGGAGATCCTGCTCGACAACCTCATCGCCGACGGCAAGGCGCGGCCGATGATCATC
>JBJONJ010000465.1:0-4096 GCA_046051905.1 Verrucomicrobiota bacterium | reverse complement strand
AGTCGATGTGCTGCTGCGTGAGCTGCTTGAGGATGTCCGTCTCGATCACCGCGGGCGTGACGCAATTCACCACCACGCCCGAGGTGGCGAGCTCCTTGCCGAGCGATTTTGTCAGGGCGATCACGGCGGCCTTCGAGGCGCTGTAGTGCGCGGCGTTCGGGTTCCCTTCCTTGCCGGCGATGGAGGCGATGTTCACGATGCGCCCGTAACCGCCCTTCAGCAGGTGCGGGATGACCGCGTGGCAGCAGTAGAAGGGGCCGTTGAGATTGATGTCGATGACACGACGCCAGTCCGCGGGATCGGCCTCCCAGGTTTTGGAGTTCGTGCCAGCGATGCCGGCGTTGTTGACGAGGATGTCGATCCGGCCGAACTCGGCCGCGGTGCCCTCGGCGGCCTGTTTCACCGCCGCCAGATCGGTGAGATCGACCGCCTCGGTGTGCACCGGCCCCAGGGCGGAGAGCTCCGCCTTCGCCGCGGCGAGCGCGGCCTCATCAAGGTCCCAGAGCGCCACGGAGGCGCCGGACTGCAGCAGGCGGGTGGCGATGGCGTGGCCGATGCCACGAGCACCTCCGGTGACGATGGCGGCGCGGGATTGAAGATCGATCTGATTCATGCGGGTGGGTCGGAAATGAGTGTGGGCACATGTAAACGCACACGCCGCCTCATTTCTCCCCGCTCTCCTGCATCTTACTCAGCCCACATACCTCTCGCGCAGATGCGCCACATGCCATTTGGCATCGGTCGCCTTGCCGGTGGCCTGTTGCATGATCTCCGTGGGCGTCAGGGCCGCGCCCCAGGCATGCACGTGGTCACGCAGCCACTTCAGCAGCGGCGCATAATCACACTTCTCCAGGCTCGCGGCGATCTTCTTGTTCTTCTTCGCCGTCGCGAAGAGTTGGGCCGCGTTGAGATTGCCAAGCGTGTAGGTCGCGAAGTAGCCGAGACCGCCCATGCTCCAATGAATGTCCTGCAGGCAACCGCGGCGGTCATCCGGCGGCGTGAGGCCGAAAAGATCACGGAACTCCTCATTCCACACCTTCGGCACATCTTTGACCGCCAGCTCGCCTTTCACCAGACGACGCTCGATGCCAAAGCGCAGCAGGATGTGCAGGTCATAGGTCGCCTCGTCCGCCTCCACGCGGATGAAGCTGAACTCGCTGCGCAGCATCTCCTTCATGAAGGCATCCAGCTTCACCTTCTTCAGATGCGGGAAGAGCTCCTTCGCCCGTGGCAGCCACTTCGCCCAGAAGGTGCGGCTGCGGCCCACGTGATTCTCCCACAGGCGGCTCTGCGATTCGTGAATGCCCAGCGAGGCTGCGCTGCCGCTCGGCAGGCCGAAATCCATGCCCGGCAGGCCCTGCTCATACAAACCGTGACCGGCCTCGTGCATCACGCCGAAGAGCGACGAGAGAAAATCGCTCTCATCATACCGCGTCGTGAGCCGCACATCACCCGCGCCCAGCGTGGTGCAGAAGGGATGCGCCGTCGTATCGATGCGCCCGGCTTCAAAGTCGAAGCCGAGGCTCTCCGCGATCTCGCGGTTCAAAATCTGCTGCTTCTCAATCGGGTAGCGACCCTTCAAAACGCCCGGTTTGACCTTCTTCGACCTCGCCACGGCCCCGCGGGCAATTTCCGCCAGTTGCGGACGCAGCTTCGCAAACAGCGCCGCCACCTCGCGGGTCTTTGCGCCGCGTTCGTAAAGGTCCAGCAGCGCATCATAAGGCTCGTCCGCGTAGCCAAAGAGGTCCGCCTTCCGCCTCGCGATGCTCAGCAAATGCTCCAGATGCGGCGCAAACATCGAAAAGTCCGATTTCGCCCGCGCCTCGACCCACGCCGCCTTCGCATGCGTGGCCGTCTCGCTCTCCTCCTGCACCAGTTTCGCCGGCAGCTTCGTGGCGCGGTCGATGTCGCGGCGCAGGCCGCGCACGTTCGCCGCCTGCGTGGGCGTTTCGGGCATTTCGGTCTCCGCTCGATCGAGCAGCTTGCGGGTCTTTGCCGAAGTTAAAAGCGCATGCGCCTTGCCCGTGAGGTAGGACATCTGGCGGGCGCGGAAGTCGAGCGCCTTCGCTGGCATGTAGGTTTCCTGATCCCAGCTCAAAACCGCCTCCGTCGAGGTCAGCAGCGAGATTTCCGAGACGATTTCACAAAGCGATTGGTAGGCGGACATGGTCGCATGCTCTGGCAGCGACTCCTCGCGGCATCAAGAGAGGAATTCTCACGCCTCACCACGGATCGACACCGAGCGACCGTGCGCGTCGAGTCCTTCGACTTGCGCAAAGGCCCGCACGATGGGCTCGGACTTCGCGCAGCTCGCCGCGTCCAGGCGGATGAGGCTCGTGCGACGCTGGAACATGTCCGCGGTGATGCCGGGGAAGGATTTCCCGCTGCCGCCGGTCGGCAGCGTGTGGCTCGGACCGGCCAAAAAGTCGCCCACGGCCACCGGGGAGTAGTTCCCGAGAAAAATGGCCCCCGCCGTGCGGATCAGCGGCAGGATGGCATCCTCACGCGAGGTGATCAGGCTGAGATGCTCCGGGGCGAATTCATTCACCAAACGGGCTCCTTCCTCCAAAGTGGGTGCCAGCATCAAAAATACGCCTTTTTCCAAAACGGGGCCGAGCTGCGCCTGACGGCTCAGTGTCTGCGATTGACGAGCCACCTCGGCGATGACGGCTTCGAGCAGACTGGCATCATCGGTGATGAAGCCTGCCATGCTGTCCTTGCCATGCTCCGCCTGCGCCAGGATGTCCGCGGCGATGAAGGCGGGCTTGGCGGAGGCATCGGCGAGGATGAGCACCTCGCTCGGGCCGGGGAGGAGGTCGATGGCGCACACGCCGAAGGCCTGTCGCTTCGCCTCGACGACGTAGCTGTTGCCCGGGCCGAAGATCTTGGTCACCGGCTGGATCGTCTGTGTGCCAAACGCCATCGCGGCGATGGCCTGCGAGCCGCCGATTTGATACACCTCGGTGGCACCGGCCAGTTTCAGCGCCGCCAGCAAACCTGCATTCACCGTGCCATCGCGACCGCAGGGCGTGCAGACCACGATCTCCGGCACGCCCGCCGCCGCGGCGATGGCCACCGTCATCAAAACGGTCGAGACCAGCGGCGCGGAGCCGCCCGGCACGTAGCAGCCCACCCGTTCAAAGGGATGAAAGACCTCGCCCACGCTCGCGCCTTGCTCATTCACGGCGCTCCAGGCCTGGCGCAGGCTGCGCTTGGCAAAGTCAGCCACATTCCGCTGCGAGGCTTGCAGCGCGGCCTTCAGGTCCGCATCGGCCTGGTTCCAGGCTTCTTCGAGCACGGACTGCGGCACACGCATCTGCGCGGGGGTCAGGTTGGCGCCATCAAACTTCGCCGTGAACTCCAGCACGGCCTCGTCACCGCGTTCCCGCACCGCCTTGATCACCCCCGCGACCACTTCGCGCACGGCCTCGCTGGCCTCCGCGCGACGGTTCAGGCTGGCGGCAAAGCTCGCATACTCGGCATCGGTGTGACGGATGATTTTCATGGACGCCCTACCTGCCACGCGGCCCGCACGCGTCAAGCGATGCGCGGCCCTGCATCGCCAATCCGCACATCTCAAATCCACCGCCGGATGCCGGACGTAGCCGGCGGGTTTTCAAACACGGCCTAACACCCTGCCCGCCTTGGGGCAGCACATGACTCTCGCCGCGGATCCAGCCTCCGCGCCGTCCGCACCTGCCCCCCCCAGCCCACACGCCACCGCCACACGCCCGCGCCGAGCAGGAAGACGAGGATGAGATGCGGTTGAGGTGGGAGGCCGGATGGATCATCTCGGCCTTCTCGCTCAGTCTTCTGGCATCATTGCCGGGATGACCTTGTTTCCGTGGCGGCGGTAGATGCGGAAATCATCGTCCAGGGTGAAAATAACGGCGTCCTTGTGCAGTTCGGAAAGGCGGACGAGGCAGGCGTCGGCCAGTGACATCGGGCGGTCGCGGTAGCGACGCATCAGCGTTCGCAGATCGGCCGCCTGATCCTCGATTTCGAGGGCGATGCGGATCACGCCGCGTTCCAGAAGCGCAAACAGCGGATCCGTTTCTACGCCCGCACGTTTGAGCAAAAAGGCCGCCTCGGTCAG
>JBJONJ010000464.1:0-15185 GCA_046051905.1 Verrucomicrobiota bacterium | reverse complement strand
TCTCCGGCCAGAGGCCGCCTTGATAGATGAGCATGCCGACGTGGGCGTGGCCGCCGCCGAGCGAGTCGGTCTTGCCGGTGACGCCGAGCTTGCGGATGTCGCTCCAAGTTTCCGCGCCGGCATCCCAGTGAAAGTGGTCGGCGGTTTGCTCGATGACTTCATAGACGTGCGGATTGAGGTGCGTGCCGAACATGCGGCGGTAGTAGGCGCCGGGAATGCCATGCCAGAGGTGGCCGATGACGGTGTTGATCCAGAAGAGCTCGCCGTCGGCATTCCAATCGTGGCCCCAGGAGTTCGTGCCGCCGTGGCAGACGACTTCAAAGACCTTCCGCGTGGGATGGTAGCGCCAGATGCCGCAGTTGATCTTGGTGCGCTTTTCCAGCGGCGTGCCGGGTGGGCCGACAGCGGAGGTGTCGGTGATGCCGTGGCGGCCGTAAAGCCAGCCATCGGGGCCCCAGCGCAGGCCGTTGACGATGTTGTGGCCGATGGTCTTCACGTTGAAGCCATCGAGCAGCACCTCGGGCTCGCCATCGGGTGTGTCGTCGCCGTTTTTGTCGGCGATGAAGCTGAGCGTGCCGTTGTGCAGCACCCAAGCGCCGCCGTAGCCGGTTTCCACGCTGGTGAGGTAGCTGCCGCCTTCCCAGAAGACCTTGCGGCCGTCGTGTTTGCCATCGCCGTCCTTGTCTTCGAGGATGATGAGGCGGTCGCGCAGCTTCGTGTCCCAACGCATGGGATTCTCGGCAAAGGTGTAGTTTTCTGCGACCCACAGGCGGCCTTTGGCATCCCACGCGATGCCGATCGGCTGGCGCACATCCGGCTCCGCGGCAAAGACGAGGCACTTGAAGCCCGGCGGCAGCTCCATGGTGGCCGCAGCCTCCTCCGCGGACATGGGAGCGCCTTTTTCGGTGTCGTAGATGGCCGGGAAGTCGGCGGCGGGCAGGGACTGAAAGGACCCGAAGGACAGAAGTGACAGGATGAAGGCGCGGGATAGGCTCATGAGATGATGCATCATCTCAAACGGCCCTCCCGCGTCATGTCCTTTCCGTCCTTTTGGTCTCTTTTGTCCTTGGTGGTTTGACCGCATGAAATCGCGTTTGGCAAAATCTCCGCCACGAATACACTCCGTTTCATGCAAGCCATTGAATCATCCCCTGAGCCAGCCTGCGTGGACGAGGATCTCGCTCGTGCCCGTCGCAAAAAGGCCGCCGTGCTCGAAGTGATCCGCAAGGCAGGTAAAAATGGTTTTAACTCGCTGGGAATGATGCAGGACACGCCTGATGCCCGCGAAGCCTGGGCGCTGGGCGAGGCATGGCGGAAAGCACAAACCTATCCGTAACCCGGCATGTTCGTTCTCGATACGAATCACCTGCGGGAGCTTTGCTATGACTCTGCCGTGGGGCGTCGTTTGAGGTCGCGAATCGAAAACAAGCCTGTCGTGACCACGATTGTGACCGTGGAAGAGGGCTGTCGTGGCTGGCTGGCAAAAATCGCCTCTTATCGCGAACCGGGTCAGCAGGTCTGGGCTTATGGTGAACTGGAAAAGCTGTTCGTGGTGACGACGGGGCTCGTGAGACTCCCTTGGGATGACGAGGCTGCCGCACGCCTTCTAGCCTTTCTTCAGCAAGGCATCCGCATCGGCACCATGGACCTCAAAATCGCCTGCATCGCCTTGGAATATGACGCCGTTTTACTCACGCGTAATCGTGCTGACTTTGAAAAAGTCCCCGGCCTGCGTTTTGAGAACTGGCTCGACTGAATTCCGCTCCTTCACTGCCTATGAAACACCTTCTTCTTCTGCTTTCCGTGTATTTCGTGTGTTCCGTAGGCCTCTTCGCCGCGAAAGCCAAAACGCAGCCGAAGGCCCAAACCACGGCCGACCTCGCGGAGAGCATCGCGCCATCACTCGTGAAGATCACCCAGCTCGGGCGTGAGGGGGCGGATGGCATCGGCTCGGGCTTCATCGTGAGCGCGGACGGTTTGATCGCCACGAACCTGCATGTGATCGGCGAGGCGCGGCGTCTGCAGGTGGAGATGAATGATGGCAAAACGCACGCGGTGACCTCGGTGCACGCCACGGATGCGCATCGGGACCTCGCCTTGCTCAAGATCGACGTGAAGGACCTCAAGCCGCTGCCTCTGGGTGACTCCAAAAAAGTGCGCCAGGGTGAAAGCGTGGTGGCGATGGGGGCGCCAGAAGGCCTGGGATTCAGCGTGGTGCAGGGCGTGCTTTCGGCGACGCGGGAGATCGATGGCAACGACATGCTGCAGGTGGCGATCCCAATTGAAAAGGGAAACAGCGGCGGTCCCCTGCTCGACATGCAGGGCAGGGTGCTCGGCATCCTGACCCTGAAGCACATCAAGACGGACAACCTGGGCTTTGCCATGCCGGTGAACGCCTTGAAGGAGCTGATCGAAGAGCCGAACCCGGTGCCAATGAACCGGTGGCTGACGATTGGCGTGCTAAATCCGAAGATGTGGAAGCCGCATCTTGGTTCGCAGTGGTCGCAGCATGCGGGCGTGATCCGGGCGGACTTGCCTGGCGATGGTTTTGGTGGCCGGGCGCTGTGTCTTTCGACGCAAAAGGTGCCGGAGGAGACTTTCGAGATCGCCGCAACGGTGAAGCTCGATGACGAAGCAGGTGCCGCAGGCCTCGCCTTCTGCTCGGATGGCGGTGACAAGCATTACGGCTTTTATCCTTCGGGTGGGAAGCTGCGGCTCACCCGCTTTGACGGGCCGGATGTTTATTCGTGGACGATCCTCGCCGATGTGCCGAGCGAGGCCTACAAGCCCGGCGAGTGGAATGCGCTTCGCGTGCGTGTGGAGCCGGAGAAGATTCGTTGCTATGTGAACGGCAAAAAGGTCATCGAGACCGATGACACTGGCCTACGCGGTGGCGTGGTAGGTCTCTGCAAATTCCGCACGACGGTGGCGGACTTCCGCGGCTTCCGCATTGGCGAGGACCTCACGGAAAAGCCGCTGGAGCCTGAGCTGGCCTCGAAGTTCCGCAGCGAGATCGAGGCGCATCTGGCACAGGCTTCCACCCGTGATGAGACCTTGAACAAGCTGATCGAGAACCCTGCGGCGGGACGCCGGATGCTTGCGGAGCAGCGCAAGCAATTGGAAGAAGAGGCGGCGAAGCTCCGCGAGCTGGAACGTGAGCTGCACCGCCGGTCGATGACGAAGGAAATTGTGACCGAGCTCGAAAAGCCGGAGCCGGAGATCAATTTGCTGCGCTGCACGCTGCTGCTCTCCCGTCACGACAATCCGGAGATCGACGTGGCCTCCTATTTGAACGCCTTCAAAGGCCTCGTGGCCGATTTGAAGGATGATCCTGAGATCAAGAAGGACACGCCGAGCGCCATCGCGAGGCTGAACCGCTACCTCTTTGAAGAAAACGGCTTTCACGGCAGTCGCGGCGATTACGAGAGCCGCAGCAACAGCTACATGAACGAGGTGCTCGATGATCGTGAAGGTCTCCCCATCTCGCTGAGCGTGCTCTACATCGAGCTGGCGTCAAAGCTCGGCATCCAGGGCGTGTTTGGCGTGCCGCTGCCGGGGAAGTTCATGGTGGGCTATCGCGATGGGCCGGAGGGCGAGCTGCAGCTCGTGGATGTGTTTGAGCGTGGCAAGGAGCTCACCGTGGAGCAGGCGGCGCTGCAACTCACCGACAGCGGCGAGCTGGCGGAGCATTATCTGGAGCCCGCGACGAAGCGCGACATCCTCCTGCGCATGCTGCGCAACCTTCTCGGCAGTGGTTTCGAGGAGACGCGGGCCATCCGTGAATCTCTGCCGTATCTCGATCTGGTGCTGGCGATCGATCCCAAGGCGGCGATGGAGCGCCTGACGCGAGCGCAGCTCCGTCAGCGGGTCGGCGAGAAGGCGGGAGCGAGAGAGGATGTGAACTGGCTGATCGAAAACTTTCCCGAGGATGGCCCGCCGGAGATGGTGCAGCAGCTTGATCGATGGATGCAGATGCTGCGCGAGTGAGATGGCGAGGGAGGCTGCGAAGCCAGGAGACGTTCGACTTCGAGTGCCACTCGAAGGTACGCCTCGCGGTGTTGCCGTAGCTTCGACTGGCAGTCGAAGCAGCGTCGCACTTGAGCTTTCAACGCATCCTCAGCGCAAGGTAGTTCCTCAAAGCCATCGCATGCGATTCATCCGTCGGCAGGCTCAAGTAGTCGATCTGGTGCTTGCGGAAGCCTTCTTTGAGGTCGGTGGCGAATTTCTGCTGCACTTCGATGTAGCGCTGGCGCACGGTGGCGGGGTCGAGGAGGAGGAAGTCCTCGTCGTTTTCGAGGTTCTCAAAGCGTGCCCAGTTGCCGAAAGGGAAGTCGATCTCGTCGCGGTCCCAGAGCTGCATGGCGAGCACCTCGTGGCCTTTTTTGCGCAGGATGCCGACGGCCTTCAAAATGGCCGCGGGATCGTCAAAGAAGTCGCTGATGAGGATGACGAGGCCACGACGCTTCAGGCGCTGGGCGAGTGATTCGATGACGGGAGCGAGGCTGGTATCCTTGCCGGGTTCCGTTTTGATCATCGTCTCCAGGAGCACATGTAGATGGGTGATCTTCGTGTGGCAGGGAATGATGTCGCGCACCTTGCTGTCAAAGGTGATGAGCCCCACGGCGTCCTGCTGGCTCATGAGCAGGTAGGCGAGGGATGCGGCGAGCTTGCGGGCGTAGTCGAACTTGAGGATGCCCTTGCCTCCGCGGTAGTTCATGCTGCCGCTGGCATCGAGGACGATGGTGGCTCGCAGATTGGTCTCCTCGTCGTATTCGCGGATGTAGAAGCGGTCGCTGCGGCCAAAGACCTTCCAGTCGAGCCGGCGGATCTCATCGCCCTGCACATACGGCCGGTGCTGGCGGAACTCGACGCTGAACCCCTTGTGGGGCGAGGCATGATGCCCCGTTGTAAAACCTTCGACGACCGTGCGCGCGAAGAGCTGCAGGTGCTGCAGGCTCGTGATGTCTTCGGCGTGGAGGATGTCGGAGAGGGTGGCCACTGTGAAAATGACGAATGAGTAAATCCGAATGACGAAACGAGCCTACGGGAAGTCGCGATAGATTTCGCGGCGGTGCAGGAAGCATTTGAGGTGAATCGAGCCGTCGATCAGAAAGAAGCCCAAACGATAGTCTCCGATTCGGTAGCGAAAGGCATGGCTGGCTGCTCTGAGCTGCTTGATTTGAGAAATTCCGTGCAGTGATTTGGCGGCGGCGAGCTGCTCCACCGCCTTTTCAACGCGTTTGCGAAGCTTCTTGTCATTCAGCTTCTCCAAATCCTGGACGAATTCTTCCTGGATGACGATTTTCACGAGATGGCGGCCATACGGGCTTTGAACTCTTTCATGCTGACCGTTTTGCCGCCACTGCGAGACTCCATGATGCGCAGCAGAGCAGCCTCTTCGCGCTGCTCATCCAATTCCTCGCGCAAGGATTCGAGACGGCGGTCAAATGCCTGATTGACTGCGGCTTGGATGATTTCTTGCAGCTTCTTGGGGCTGATGGCGATGGTGGTGCTCATGGCGCTCAAAATATAGTCTGGGCGGAGTTCGTCATTCGGATTTACTCATTCGTCATTTGAGGAACGGCTCACAGCACTCGTGCTTCGCTCTTTTTGGTCTGCTTCACCAGCTCAGCAATGATCTGGTCCACCGTGATGCCTTCGGCTTCGGCGTGGAAGGTGGGGACGAGGCGATGGCGGAGGGCGGGGGCGGCGAGGGCTTCGATGTCGTCGAGGGTGACGTGGGTGCGGCCTTGAAGGAGGGCGCGAACCTTGCCGGCGAGGACGAGCATCTGGCTGGCACGCGGGCCAGCGCCCCAACTGAGCATGCTTTTCACGTACTCGGAGGCGGTGGACTCGTTCGGGCGGGTGGCGCGGACGAGGTCGAGCACGAAGTCGATCACATGATCGGGCACAGGTACTTTGCGGGCGAGTTGCTGAGCGGCTTGCAGGTCCTCGGCGGTGATGACGGCGTCGATGTCCTGCGATTCGGTGCCGGTGGTGCGGGCGATGATGCTGCGCTCGTCTTCACGCGTGGGGTAATCGACCTTGATAAGGAAGAGGAAGCGGTCCTTTTGCGCTTCGGGCAAGGGATAGGTGCCTTCCTGCTCGATCGGGTTCTGCGTGGCGAGCACGAAGAAGGGCTTTGGAAGCTCGAAGGTCTCCTGGCCGACGGTGACATGCTTTTCCTGCATGGCCTCAAGCAGCGCGGCCTGCGTCTTTGGTGGCGTGCGGTTGATTTCATCGGCCAGGACGATCTGGCTGAAGATGGGGCCACGTTGGAAAACGAGCTTCCGGCGACCGGTTTCGGCGTCTTCCTGGATGATTTCCGTGCCGGTGATGTCTGCAGGCATCAAATCGGGCGTGAACTGGATGCGGCGGAAGCTGAGGTGCATCGCATCGGCGAGCGATTTGACCAACAGTGTCTTTGCGAGGCCGGGAACACCCTCAAGAAGGCTGTGTCCTCCTGCGGCGATGGCGATGAAGACTTGCTCGATGACGGCTTCCTGCCCCACGATGCGCCGGGAAAGAGCGGTTTTGAGTTTTTGGAAGTTTTCGACGAGGGCGGAGGCGGCGGCGGTGTCGGACATGGAGCGGGAGAGCGGAGGGAAAGAGGTCTAGCTGGAGACGGGAGCCAGAGGCGGGTTCTTTCTCGCCAATAGGTGCGTGAAGGGATGGGTGGCAGCCAGATTGTATTGCTTGATGGCGAGGGACCAGAAGGGAGCCAGCTCATCCTCGGTGGCGCTCCAGAGACGGTAGTGGAGGTTCGTGACGGTCTCGGTGTCGTTGATGAGGGCGTTGACCTCGCGGGGCGTGAGGGCTTGCGGGCCTTGATGGAGCAGCTTGTCGGCGATCTCGTCGAGATACTCACGGGAGTCCTGGGTGTTCTTGCGGCGGCGCAGGAGGGAGATGTGCAGGCCGTTGACGTAGGGATCGAGGCAGACCTGCATGAGGCCGTAGTTGCGCTCGATCTCGGGCGGCAGTTGCAGGCGGCCTTTGACCTCCGCGAGGTTCGTCTCGAGCTCACGGAGCACGGCGGGTGGCTCGATTTCCTCCGGGCTGAGGAACAGGCCGAAGCGCTGCCCGCTTTTGCCGCTGCTGAGCCAGATGGCCATCGGGATGGCGAGCACGAGCGAGATGAAAATGGGGCTCATCCACAGAAAGAAGCTCCATGAGATCATCCACGCGACCACGCCCCACGCGATGCCGAGCAGGGTGACGCCACCGAACGTCAGGATGACCTCCCGCCAGTCCACCCCGTCGAGCTTGCGCTTCTGCGCGACCCATTTGACGCCCTGGCCGGTGATGATCTTGAAGACGAAGGTGGTGTGAAACCACATCATCACGGGCGACATGAGGGTGAAAATGACCGTGTCGAGCATGCTGCTGAGCATGGCGAGCATGCGGAGCTTCAGCGGCTTGAAGACGCGGCCGCTCACGGCTTCGTCGAGCAGGATGACGAACTTCGGCATGAAGATGAGCATGGCCGTGAGGCCGAGCAGAAGGTGTCCGGCACGCTCTGCGGGACCATCACGCACGACATTGCCCGGCGTGGCGGCCAGCCAAGTCGTGAAAACGAGCAGCAGGAACCACAGCGGCGAGCTGACGTAGCTGAGCACGCCGTGGGCGAAGTTCAGCCGGCTCATGAAATGCCAGCCGCGGGCGAAAAGAAGCCAGAAGTGCTGCATGTTGCCCTGACACCAGCGGCGGTCGCGCTTCAGCGTGTCGATGAGCGTGGGCGGGCCTTCTTCATAACTGCCGCGGATGGTATTGAGCAAACGCACGGCATAGCCCGCTTTGCGCATGAGAGCGGCCTCGACGAAGTCATGCGAGAGAATGTGGCCGCCGAAGGGCACCGTCTTCGGCAGCGGCGGCAAGGCGCAGTGCTGGATGAAGGGCTCAAGGCGGATGATGGCGTTGTGCCCCCAGAAGTTTGCCTCGCCATTCTGCCAGTAATTGAGCCCCGCCATGAAGGCCGGGCCGTAAAGAGACTGCGCGAACTGCATGAGGCGACCGATCAGCGTCTCGCTGGCCACCTGCTTCGGAAAGGTTTGGAGGATGCCGATGCCGGGATTCTTCTCCATGATGCGCGTCATGGCGACCATGAGGGCACCGGACATGAGGCTGTCCGCGTCGAAGACGATCATGTAGCGATACCTTTTGCCCCAGCGACGGCAGAAATCGGACACGTTGCCGCTCTTGCGGTTGATCGGCTTGCGGCGATGGCGATAGAAGATCTTCCCGAAGGCACCGAGCTGGCGGGAGAGCTCCAGCCATGCGGTCTGCTCCTCGATCCATTTGTTCGTCTGGTCGCTATCGCTGAGCACAAAGAAGTCGAAGTGCTGCAGGTGTCCCGTTTTCTTCAGAGACTCGAAGGTGACGCGAAGACCTTCCCACACGCGCGTGACGTCCTCGTTGTAAACCGGGATGATGATGGCGGTGTTCGCGGAGAGGGGGCCGTCGTCGTTTTCGATGGTGTCCCAAAGATTCGTGGGATCATCGGTGGGGCGGTTTTGCAACCACACGCCGATGAGCGCCGTCCAGAAGCCGCTGTTGAGCTGGTAGAAGAGCGGCACAAAGCAGATCAGCAGACCGATCTTGGCATTGCGATAGCCTTCGCCTACCTGGAGAAAGCGAATCATCAGCCAGGTGCCCAGCAGCGTGCCGAGGCAGACCAAGGTGAGGAAGGTCACGCGGCGGGCGCGGGCCAGCGTTCGCGGAACGATGCCTGCCGGAGGGGATTTGGCCGGGGCTTCGCTCATTGGAGGAGACGGTAAACGTAGTAGAACACGAAGCACACAAACACGGCCAGCATGGCGTAACGCATCCACGGCTGGCGGGCGAAGCCCTCAAAAGTCCCTTCAGCCACATTCGTGAAACCGAGGTCAATATCGCGCGGGGTCATTTTCGAGACCTGGAGGCTCGGGCCGCTCGTGCGCACGGCTAGGCGCATGGCTGCACTCATCTCCGGCGGCATGAAGTTGGTATCCATGAAATACAGCGGCCACTTTTCCGGTCCGTCGCTGATGTAGAAACCCAGGCGGCCTCCGGCTTCGATTTGCGGCTCGGTGAGGTTCATGTCGTGGTAGATGCGGCCAAGCCAGTGGTGCATCATTTTCCGCGCCTCATCGATAGCGTAGGCGACAGGCTTGCGGCTTGGATTTTTCGCATGCGCCATCGAGGCCCGGCGCAGCGACTCTAGGACGAGTTGCGTGCGCCGGATACGATTGTGCAGGCGGTAGGAGCGGAAGAAGTCGGCGAGCCGGGCGTAAGCCTCGTTCCATTCCTGGTCTGTGCCAGTGGCGGGTGCGAATTGGATGTTGACGGCCTCCATTGGTTAAAAAAGCCGTGAATATCACGACTGCAGGCTGCCTATAAAGCAGCCCGCAGGCCAGTCAAACGAACCACGAGATTTCGCTGAACGCGAATCACATCCCCCCGCTTTGAGCGAGGAAGTTCAGTGCAAGGGTGGCGATGGCCAGAAGGAAGACGATCCAAGCGAGGGGCATGGCAGGAGAAGGCGAGGAGATTCAGGGGCGGGACGAAAGGCGGGGCATCAGCCATAGATCACGGGATCGACGGCAGCTCGGTGCGCTGGAAGGTGTTGTCCCAGGCACCGCTCGCCATACGGCTCTCCCATTTCTGCTTGCCGGACTCCGGCACCATGATCGGGGAGGTTCCTCCGGCGACATCCGTCTTCACCATGTCCGCTCCAAACATCTGGATGACCAGCAGGGCGGCCGAAAGGACAAAGCAGATGGCGGCGAGGGGCATGAGGCCAGCTTCCGGATCTTTTTCTTCGTAGAACTGCTCGGAGTCAGCGGCGGCGGCGCGCTTGACTGGGGCGCTGGGCGGAGCTGAAATCGGCGCCCGCTGCATGGCCTGCGTGGGTTGCAGTTTGACGGTGGCCTTCGGGAGCGGAGCCGTGCCGCCACCAACCATCGGGCCGGTGCCAGGGGCGCGGGGCGCAGGGGCAGAAGGCGTTACTTTCACGGTCTTGCTGAGCTGCACGGTTTCGGCCGCTGTTTCGACACGCGGAGCGACTCCTGGAACCGAGGGGGCCTTGGCCAGCGGGCGGGTGGCAGCCGGAAGGGAGGCCTGGGGGGCACCCACGGCGGATGGTGGACGCGGAGCGCCTTGGGCTGCTGGGGGCTTCGGAGCCATGGGTGCAGTGGGCGGGCTGGCAGGTGCCACCGGCGGGCGGGCAGGCGGGGGCAACGGGCTGCCGGCGGACGGAGCACTTGGAGGCGGGGCAGCCACCACCGGGACGGCCGCGGTCGTCTTCTTTGAAGGCGGCGGCATCGGCGGGGAGGGCAGCTTCACCGGGGCGGTGGCACTCTTCGGGGCAGGCGGGGGAAGGGGGGCTGAGGGGAGCTGGATCGGCGCGGTGGCGGTCTTCGCGGTGATGGGAACGGCGGAGGTCGTAGCACTGGACGGGGCGACGCTGCCTGTGACAGGGCTGACAGGAGCGGTGGCCTCACGAGCCTGGGTGACACCGGCGCCCGGGCGGGCACGCAGGGTGATGCGCACGGTTTCTTTCTTCAGCGGCACGGCGGAGGTTTTCGGCGTGGAGGAAGGATTTTCGGAGTCGCTCATGGATGGGGGATGGGAATAAACAGGAATTCCCGTTTCCTTTAGCGAATCTCGCCCTTGGGCGTCAATCCCTTTTCCTCCCCAGTTGCAAATATCCAAGGGGTGCTCGTAAGTTTCCGCTCCCTGCGGTCCTCCGCTTCTCTTTCCTTCTCATGAAACGCATCCTCGTCACCGGCGGCGCCGGCTTTATCGGCTCCCACACCGTCCAGCGTCTCCTGCGCGATGGCGCGGAGGCCGTCGCCGTGCTCGACAGCTTCAACGACTATTACAACCCGGCCATCAAGCGGGCCAACATCGCCACCATGGCCGACCCGCGCCTCAGCGTGCATGAGGGCGATCTCACCAACGCCGCCTTTGTCCGCGATGTCTTTGAAAAAGGCCGTTTCCATGCCGTTGTCCATCTCGCCGCCCGGGCGGGCGTGCGTCCCTCCATCGAGCAGCCGGAGCTCTACATCGACACCAACATCAAAGGCACCTTCAACCTGCTCGAATCCGCCCGTCGCACTGGCGTGAAGCAGTTTGTCTTCGCCAGCAGCTCCTCCGTCTATGGCGTGAACAAAAAGGTGCCCTTCTCCGAGGCCGATCCCATCCTCCAGACCATCAGCCCTTACGCGATGACGAAAATGGCTGGCGAGCAGATGTGCTCGAACTACAGCCACCTCTACGGCATCAAGACCGTCTGCCTGCGCTTCTTTACCGTTTACGGCCCCCGCCAGCGTCCCGATCTAGCCATTTCCAAATTCACCCGCCTCATCGAGGACGGTAAACCGATCGACAAATACGGCGACGGCACCACGGCCCGCGATTACACCTTCGTCACCGACATCGTGGACGGCATCATCGGTTCGCTGAATTACACGACCGGTCCGATTTGCGACATCTTTAACCTCGGCGGCTCCCAAACCGTGACGCTGAACGACCTCATCGCCGCCATCGAGGCCGCCACGGGCAAAAAAGCCCAGATCAACCAACTCCCCGACCAGCCCGGTGACGTGCCCCTGACCTCCGCCGATGTGACCAAGGCCACCACGCTGCTGAACTTCAAGCCCACCACCCACATCCACCAGGGCATCCCGAAGTATGCGGAGTGGTTCCGCGAGATGCGGGCCAAGGGCGTGGCGGTGTGCTGAGCCGGCCTTGAAAGCGCCAAGATCGGCGTTGTGGCGGCGTTTACTTAGTGCTACTTGATTGCATGAAAACACTCCTCGCCCTCTTTTGCCTCGCCTCGCCAGCCCTCGCGGCCATGAAGGTGGCCACGCTGCATCCCATCGTGGCTGATCTGGTCCGCCAGGTGGGCGGCGCGAACGTGGAAGTCGTCGAAATCCTCAAACCGGGCGGTGACGTGCATCACTTCGAACCTGCCACGAAGGACATCGCGGCCATGCGCGGCTCGAAGCTGATCCTCGCATCCGGCAAGGGACTCGAAACCTACCTCGACAAGCTGCGCGACAGCCTCGGCGCGGGCGTGAAGCTCGTCGAAGTCGGCGAAAAAGTGCCCTCCATCCCCTACGTCTGCGATCACGACCATTCGGAAGAGCATGACCATCATCACGGCGAGTTTGACCCGCATTGGTGGCACAGCGCCGAAAACATGCAGCGAGCCGCCCGCATCGTGGCGGATGTCTTTGCCGAGGCTGATCCGGCCAACGAGGCCGCCTATGCCGCGAATGCAAAAACCGCCTCGAAGCGCTTCGGCGAGCTCAAAACCTGGGCCAAGATCGAGATCGCCAAGATCGACCGGGCGGATCGCAAGCTCGTCACCGCGCACAATGCCTTCGGTTACTTTTGCAAGGAATTCGGCTTCGAGCCGATTTCGATCCTCGGTGTGTCTCGCAGCGATGATTCGAGCCTGAAGCACGTCACCGAATCCATCGCCACCATTCGCGAGCATGGCATCAAGGCTGCCTTTCCCGAGGATCAGGCCAATCCGAAGGTTCTCGCCGAAATCGTGCGCAGCACCGGCGTGAAAATGGGCGATCCGCTCGTGGCCGATGGCACCGCAAAGCATGCGCACACCTTTGAAACGATGATCGCCCACAACGTCCGCGCCATCGTGGCGGCCCTCGGCACGCAGAAATAAGCCGCCATGCGAGGATCGCCGCCCATCCAGCTCTTTTTGCTCGTGCTCGCCTTCATTGGGCTGGCCGTGCCGCTGGCCTATCTCACGGGAAATGCGCCCGTGGAGCCCCCCAAGGCCGCAAAAGCAACAACGAAGCCGAAAGAGGCCAAATCGCTCATTCGCGTGCGCTTCGTCCACAAGCCGGAAAAGCTCAGCGTGAAGCTCGGCGAGCGTGAATTGCTCGAAAAAGGCGACTGGATGGAGAACGCGGTCGAATTCGAGGCCACGCTGCCTTTGAGCCTCGACCTGCTCGTCGCGGCTGATTGGGCTTACGGTGCCCCCGATCAGGCTTTGACCCTCGAAATCGAGCCCGATGGCCAGGACACGAAGCGTGAAACGAACTGGTCAACGGCCGGTAGCCTCAACGAAGTGTATCATTTCCAATGGTGACAGCACACGACCATGACCACAGCGCCTGCGGGCACACGCACGCGGACGGCCATGTCTGCTGGGGCGGGGGTGGTGATGCCTCCACCCATCATCACAAGCTCGAGGTCTCGAACCTTCGCGTCACCTACCGCGAGGTGCTTGCCCTCGATGGCATCGGCTTCTCCACCGAATGCGGGCGCAGCATCGCCCTGATCGGGCCGAATGGCGCTGGCAAAAGCACCCTGCTCAAATCGCTCGCTGGTCTCATCCGGGCGGACAGCGGCAGCATCCTCTGGCGTGGCAAGCCGCTCACCCGCAGCAGCCATGAGATCGCCTACCTGCCGCAGCGTGGCGACATCGATTGGAACTTCCCCATCACCGTGCGCGGTCTCGTCGAGATGGGCCGCTACCCGAACCTCGGCTGGTGGCGCTCGTTTTCCCGCCACGACAACGAAATCGTCGAACGTGCTCTCACCGCGATGAACCTGCTCGACCTCCAGGACCGGCAAATCAGCGCTCTCAGCGGCGGCCAGCAGCAGCGCACCTTCATCGCCCGTGCCCTGGCGCAGGAAGCCCATGTCCTCCTGCTCGACGAACCCTTCACCGGCCTCGACAAACCAGCCCAGGACAGCCTCTCCAAACTCTTCCGCGAACTCACCCACGAAGGCCGCCTCCTCATCGCCAGTCACCACGACCTGCAAACTGCCCCCGAGATCTTCGACGAGCTCCTTTTGATCAAAAGAACGCAAATCGCGTTTGGGACGATGAAGGAAGCGTTTAATGCCGAGAACATCTCCAAGGCCTACGGCGAGAAATGACGAATTCAGAATGCCGAATGACGAACGAAGCCCGAAATCCCAATGACGAACTCTCGCGAACGCCTCTTCGGCCTTCGTGCTTCGTCATTCATTCGTCATTCTGAATTCGCCATTCGTCATTTCCCGCACCGCTATCTCCTAAAGCTCCATTCCCCCCATGCTCCTCTCCACCACGCTTTCAGACTGCCTCGCTGAGCCCATCGCTCAGCGGGCGTTGCTGGCGTGTTTAATGATCGGGTTCGCGAATGGATTCGTGAGCGCCTTTGTGGTGCTGCAGAAGTCGGCATTGAAGATTGGCACACTCTCGCATGCGCTGCTGCCGGGCATTGCGCTGGCGGTGTTGGTGGCTGGATTGACGCAGTGGAGTGCCTTAGCCGGAGCCGTGTTTGCCGCATTGATCGTCGGCCTCGGCTCGTTGTTTCTCTCCCGCACCTCGCGACTCGACCAAGACACGGCGATGGGCATTCTCTACACCACGGCCTTCGCGGGCGGTCTGCTCATCCTCACGAAGCTCGACATCCGCCAGCAGCTCGATGAATGGCTCTTCGGCAGCATCGTCGGCATGGCCGACAGCGATTTGTGGATCGCGTTTGGCATCAGCGCCATCGCCGTGCTCGCCTTGATTGCGCTGCAAAGACCGCTCTTGATCTACCTTTTCGAGCCAAACATCGCCGCGAGCCTCGGCGTGCCCGTGAGGCTGCTCAGTTATGCCTTGTTTGGCATCACCATCCTCGTGCTCATCTCCTCGCTGCAAGCTGTCGGCTGCATCTTGAGCGTCGGTTTGATGGTCGCACCGGCCGCGACGGTCTATTTGCTCACCAACAATGCCCGCACGCTCTTCTGGGGTGGCGGCATCATCGGCGGCCTTGGGTCCGTGGCGGCCTTTTTCCTCTCGTATCCGCTCGGCTGGAGCGTCAGCGCCACCATCATCGTCGTGCTCGGCGGCCTCTTCGTGCTCGCCTACATCTTCAGCCCGCGTTACGGCCTCTTCAGCTCGCGCAAAAGGAGGTGACGCACGACATGATAAAGAGGTCTTGGCTTGGAACACGAATCGGAACCCAAATGATGACGAAAGGCCGCGAATTATCTCCATTTCGGCCATTCGGATAGTCGATCAACTTGTCCTTCAACTCCATCGCTATCCAGAAACGCGACTCGTAGGGGAACATCATCACCAGGCAAAGTGTAGATCGCGTCGTCCGCGAGCCGAAGGCGGGAGAATCGTGAACAACGCATTTCCAAAGCAGCCCCGGAGCTTACAAGAGCCTGATTGACCGCTGCAACAGCCT
>JBJONJ010000463.1:0-16070 GCA_046051905.1 Verrucomicrobiota bacterium | reverse complement strand
GCGTCGGCTTTGAGCTCAGCGCCATCGCTGCCGTCGTGGTGGGCGGAACGAGCCTGATGGGCGGACGCGGCAGCATCGTGAAGAGCTTCATGGGCGTGCTCATCATCGCCACGCTGGAGGCGGGTCTCGTTCAAAGCGGTGCCTCGGAGCCGATGAAGCGTGTCGTGACCGGCGCGGTGATCGTGGCCGCCGTGCTGGCGGACACCTGGCGGCGGAAGTGAGCCAGTTGCAAAACCTAGTCAGAATCAGGGAATCACCTGATTCGCTTGCCTCCATTCGTTTGCCCATCCTTGCAGCTGGCAAACGAATGGAGGCAAGCGAATGAGTTTTGAAGAGGTTTTGCAACCAGCCCCAGCGTGTGTTTTTCACGCTTTCGCCGTCTTCAGGCAATACAGCCGCACGCCATCGGCGCACATGGCGGTGCCGTTCGAGGCTTCGCTGCGCGCCCAGTCGGCCTCGCTGAGCCCGGCCTGCATGGCGAGGGCATGCTCCGCTTCGCGGTAGCCATCGCGGATTTGTTGCTCGCTCCACCCGGCGGCATGCCAGGCGGCCACACGCTGATGCACCTCGTTGATGCGGGCGCGGTAAGCAGTGAGGTGGGCCTTCACATCCGGCACGGCGTCAAAGTGCGTGAGGTAGAGCTTGTCAAAATTCGCCGCGAGGAGGCGGTCGATGGAGGCGACGTAGGCCACGGGATCAAACTGTGGCGGCGCGGCAGTGACGCTGAGGTAGTCCGTTCCCGCCAACCGCATGCCCGCGGTATCGCCGGCGAAGCAAACGCCGCCGATGACAAAGGCGTGATGATGCCGCGCATGCCCCGGCGTGTCCCACGCGGTCACGCGGACCTCGCCGAAGGGAACGCTCTCGCCGTCCTGCATGGCCACCACCTTGTCGGCAGGCGCGGGCAGCATCTCGCCCCACAGCGTGTCCATCTGGTCCAGATAAACGCTGCGGGCGCTTTCGATGAGCTTCGAGGGATCGACCAGATGCCTGGCGGCATAAGGGTGGCAGTGGATGGTGGCTCCGTTTTGCGCAAACCAGCCCGCCGCGCCCGCGTGGTCGAGATGGATGTGGGTGACGAAGATTTTCCGGATGGCGTTTTCATCCACGCCCTGCGTCTTCAGCGCGGCGCGGAGGTTTCCCAAGGTGGAGCCGGGACCGGTTTCGATGAGCGCCAGCTCGCCACCGCTCTCGACGAGGTAGGAGGCGATGAGGCCGGGCGTGCCCTGGAAGTGGAGATCGAGCGGGGTGATGCGCATGAGGCGGGCGACGGTCACTTTTTCTTTTCCTTTGAGACGAGGTCTTTCTCGCAATCGTCATCCGGCGGCGTGGCAGGACCGCTTTGATCGACGGGCTGGGTGAAAAGATACTTCCACACGGCTTCATGAAGGAATTTGCCATCGGTGGACTTCGGCGAGGCACCACCGGGCACGACGCAACTGTGCGCCCGTTTGTCATCGCCCTTCACATCCGCATCGGTGATGAGGCGGCGGGTTTTTTGATAGGGCGGTGTCATCTGATCGACATTCACGATGGGCCCGTGGGCGTTCAAGCCGAGCAGTTCCCAGGAGCGGCAGTAGTGATCGCCACTCCAGCCGCCATCGAGCACATGGGAGAAGCCGAAGAAGCGGTTCGAAGGCGTGGCGGATGGCAGCGACTGCCAGGTCTCGAACTGGTCACGCGGGCCGCAGAACATCACCACGCGGTCCACCGCCTGATGCTTGGCAAAACGGGCCGCCGTGGTGCTGCCGTGCGAGCTGCCGGAGATGATGACCTTGCTCCAGTCGATGCCTTTGCCGTCCTTCGTGAGGAACTGGCCCCACTTGCCCTCCGGGTTCTTCTTCTGAAGCCACTTCACGAATTGAAACGAGCGCTCCATCATGCCGTCGGGCTTCGGGATCTCGACGAGCGGGCTGAAGTCCTCGCCCGTGGCGGCCTCGAGGCGGATGTGGCCGTTTTGCTGCCCGTCCGCGCCGGGGGATTGATTGCCGAATTTGCCAAACCAGCCGTTCGCGTAATGCACACGGATGGCGTGGAGGCCAAAGCTGTTCACCCGCTCGAACAAGCCCGCGCTGTGGCCCATGAGCCAGATGACCAGCTTGCCCTGCGGCTTCACGCGGGTGTCCACGCTGGCATGCTGGATGTCCGCGGGCTTGCCCTTCGACTCGAAGACGAACTCGATTTCGGGATGCGCCTTGGCACGCGGATCGATCTCGCTGGCACGGGCGGTGAACTCGAAGCGCTGCCCCTCGGCACGGAGGAGCAGCGGAATCAGGGCAAAAAGAAAAGTGAGGCGCATGGCGGGCCGTCATACAACCCCGCCGCACCCGTCACGCCAGCAATTCCTTCACCACGCTGCAGTCGTTCACGCCGGTGAGGCGGAAGTCGAGGCCGGCGTAGCGGTAGGTGAAGCGTTCGTGGTCAAAGCCGAGGATGCGCAGGATGGTGGCGTGCAGGTCATGCACGTGCACCGGCTTCTCAATGGCCTGGAAGCCGAACTCATCCGTCGCGCCATGCACGTAGCCGCCGCGCACACCGCCACCGGCCAGCCACATGCTGAAGCCGTAGTGATTGTGATCGCGGCCGTGCTGCTTGCCGGCGTTCGCGCCGGGCGTGGGCAGCTCCACCGCGGGGGTGCGGCCGAATTCGCCGCCCCACATCATGAGCGTGTCATCCCACAGGCCGCGCATCTTCAGATCGCTCATGAAGGCGGCGATGGCTCCATCGGTCTGATTCGCGAGCTTTTTGTGCTCCATGATCTCGTCGTGGCTGTCCCACGGCTGGCCGGCACCGGTCCATAGCTGGATGAAGCGCACACCACGCTCCAGCAAACGCCGTGCGATGAGGCATTGGCGACCGAAGGCGTGGTCGCCATACATCTGGCGCACCCATTCGGGCTCCTTCATGATGTCAAAAGCATCGCTCGCCTCCATCTGCATGCGGTAGGCCAGCTCGTAGCTTTGCACGCGGGCCTCGAGTTGCTGGTCGCGCTCGCGGTCGGCGAGGTGCTTCTGGTTCAATTCGAGCAGCAGGTCGAGCTGACGACGCTGCTGCTTCAAATCGAGCGAACCATTCTTGATGAACTCCACCAGCTTCTCGACGCGGGTGTCCTCGGTGTTGATGTAGGCACCTTGATAGGCACTCGGCAGGAAGGCGGCCTGCCAGTTCTTTGTGCGACGCGTGGGCATGCCGCCGGGGCACATCGAGATGTAGCCGGGCAGGTTTTGATTCTCGCTGCCGAGGCCGTAGGTCACCCATGATCCCATCGTGGGACGATTCAGACGGCTCTCGCCGCTGTTCATGAGGCCGAGCGAGGGCTCATGGTTCGGCACATCCGCGTGCATCGAACGGATCACGCACAGGTCGTCGGCGAATTCACTCAGCTTGGGAAACAGATCGCTGATCTCCGTGCCGCATTGACCATGCTTTTTGAACTGGAATGGCGATTTGAAGCCCGCGCCAGTGGGACGCTCGGTTTTGAGCACGTTCGGCAGCGGCTTGCCGTCGTATTTGTCCAGCATCGGCTTCGGGTCGAAGGTATCGACCTGCGAGGGGCCGCCGTTCATGAAGAAATGCACCATGCGCTTCGCCTTCGGCTCGAAGTGCGGCTTTTTGACCGCCAGCGGGTTCAGCGTCGAGGCTGCGGAGGCGTTGTCGGAAAAGAGCGAGCCGAGCGCCAGCCCGCCGAAGCCCATGCCGACACGGTTGAGCATCTGACGGCGCGTCAGGAACGCATGCTCCAGACTCGGAGCATGATGGGAAAGGGACGTTTTCATTGGGGGTGCTTTAGAAACGCAAAAAACGGGCCGTGGCTATCGCCAGTTGCCGTCCGCTCACCACTCCAGCCACACCACCTGACGGCGGAAATCGAAGGTCACGCGGTAGTTTTGCAAAAAGTAGCTCCCAATGCGGGCCGGGCCGGGCATGACGTCGATTTGGGCGTTCGAAACGGTCGAGCCCAGCAACGACATCCTCGGCACGGTGATCACCCGCACACCGGCCTTTTCCGGCGTGGTGGTGCCGCCAACGCCGATCATGACAAAATTCCCCGAAATGGCCTGGCCACCCGTGCCCTGGCCGAGTCGCTGGGCCAGCTTTTGATCGATCTCGACGCCAAAACACGAGCCGGTGTCCACGATGGCCTCCCACGACACCTTGCCCACGCTCACGCGGGCCATCGGCACGCCATATTTGAGGCGAAACGAGGCCTTCGTGTGATTCCGGCTCGCCGGGCCGCGAAAGCCGCCGAAGCCGAATTCGACCACGCGACGCGGATAATCGAGCGTGAGATGGCTGCCATGCTTCTGCGCCAGATGAAAGCCGAGCACGGAAATGGCGAAATCACTGCTCAGGAAGTCCAGGCCACCGCTGCTGCGTTGCAGGCGCACCACGCAGGGCATGTTGTTCAGCCTCCAGGGGCCGATTTGCATCGTCTCGATCACGGCACCCATGCCGGATTCATTGCCCATCACGCCGGCCATCTCCGGTCGCACGCCTGGAACGGTGGCGATGCGGTTTCGCACGGCCAGCGCGGCATCCAGCACGGTCACCGTCGCGCCGGTGTCGAGCAGGATGTCCTCGCTGCGACGGCCGTTGAGGCTCACCTGGACCGTCGGCAGTCCTGCGCCGCCCATTTTCATCGGCACACGCACCACGCTGCCCGGCGGATGGTAGCTGCGCGTGGCGATTTTTTTGCCGTTCATCATGCGGGCGCCTTGTTCCGGCGTCACCGCGAGGGCATCCAGCCTCGCCAGCGTGCCGCGGGAGACCGGCCCATGGCTTACGCCGCAGCCCGCCAGCACGCAGGCGGTCAAAAAGCCGGTCAAAACAGATCGAAGCATGCCCCGGTTCATGCGCGAGCCACGATTTTGTGTCAATCACGCACAAACTCTTGTGCGGGCGGACGTAATGCCTGAGATTTTCTGCCTCCAACCCGCTGAATGACCGCTTATCTCATCCGTCGCCTGCTGCTCATCCCGCCGACACTTGTCGGCATGACGCTGGTGGTGTTTTTCATCATTCGCTTCACGCCGGGCGGGCCGATGGAGCAGGCGCTGCTGGAGGCACGGATGAAAAGCGATGGGCAGCGAGGTGGCAGCAGTCGCCAGCAGTCGAGCGGCCTCACGCCGGCGCAGCTTTTGAAGCTCCAGGAACAGTACGGGCACGACAAGCCCTTCCTGATCGCCTACGCCTCTTGGCTGGGTGCCTGGCCGAAGGACACAAACCGCTCCCGGGCAGACTTTGCGGAAGGAAAGACGGAAACCGAGGTCAAACTGCCCGGCACCGCGAATGTGGTGACGGTAAAGCGCAATGCGAAGGACGAGGCGGAGATCGTTCCGCTCAAGGATGTGGATACCTCCGCGTGGCTGGCACGCATCATCACGCCGGAGAAGCAGAAGCAGGAGTGGGAGAAGGCGAATCCCGGCCAGAAGCTCGACAAACCGCAGCCGTATGTGGCGCTGATCTACCAGCCGAAGTTCTCCGGCGTGCTGCAAGGCAACCTCGGTGACTCCACACGCTACTCGGAGCCTGTTTGGACGATGATGAAACGCCGTTTCCCGATCTCGCTGTTTTATGGCGTGATGTCGATCATCCTCACCTACATGGTGTGCGTGCCGCTGGGCGTGCTGAAGGCCATCAAGCATCGCACACCAACCGACACGGCCACCTCGGTGCTCATTTTCTTCGGCTACGCGATTCCAGGCTTCGTGCTCGGCGTGTTCTTGATGGTGTTGTTTGCCGCTCGACTGCGCTGGTTCCCGCTGGAGGGCTTTGTGAGCGCGGATTTCGCGGAGCTCGGCTTCTTTGGCAAAATCTACGATCTCTTCCATCACGCGGTGCTGCCGCTCTGTTGCTACATGGTCGGCAGTTTCGCCGGATTGACGATGCTGGTGAAGAACAACCTGCTGGATCAGCTCGCCAGCGATTATGTGCGCACCGCCGTGGCGAAGGGTGTGGAGTTCAAAAAAGCCGTCATCGGCCATGCGCTGCGGAATTCCTTCATCCCCGCCGCCGCGACGATGGGGCAGGCCCTCACGGTGCTGGTGGCGGGCAGTTTCCTGATCGAGCGCATCTTCGACATTGATGGCTTCGGCCTCATGGGCTTCAACGCCCTGCTGGAGAAGGATTACCCCATCGTCATGGGCACCGTCACGGTCGGCGGGTTGCTGCTCATGCTCGGCAACGTGCTTTCCGACATGATCACCGCCCGGCTCGATCCACGCATTCGATTTGAGTGATGAACCGCAAACTCTCCATCACCGCGATCATCCTCGGCGCTCTCGCGATCCTCGGCGAGCTGGGCGGGCTGCTGATTCCCACGGTGTCGTGGTTCTTCAGCAATGGCCGTGTCTTTGGCTGGGCCAGTTCGGTGCTCCTGATCGCGGGTGGCGTGCTGGGACTGCTGCTCCTGCCGCGTGAGATCCGCTGGACGCCGGTGACCTTGCAGCGCTTCCGCCGCTTTCGCAGCATCGGGCGCGGCTGGTGGTCGTTTCGCATCCTGCTGGCCTTGATCGCGCTGGCGATGCTCGATCAAATCATTGTTGGCAAACGGGCGTTGATGGTGCGCTGCGATGGGAAGACGACTTTCCCGGCCTTCGTGACGAAGCGCTACCAGGCGCAGGATTTTGGCCTCCAGGGCGAGCAGGAGGTGAATTACCGCGAATTGAAGCAGCAGTTGATCAAGGAGAAGCGCGGCTTTGTGCTCATGCCTCTCGTGCCATGGGATCCGGTGCTCGATTCCGACACGCTGCAATCCATCACGCTGGAGCAGCGCGATGGAAAATGGTTCAAGCCCGGTGAAATGGAGCCGTATTCCGGCCGCGCACGCACCTCGTATGTGGACCTGCCTGCGCAGAAGCATACCGACACACGTTTCCGCAAGGGCGTGCCCGATGGCGAGTCGCAGGGCTTTGCCAAAAACGGTGCGCTGGCCTTTTCGGCCTTCTACAAGACGGGGGTGAAGGATCGCGAGAAATGGACGGGCGAGATGCCGCAGGAGGAATTCGAGAAGGCGGCGGTCACGCCGTATGAGGTGACGATTTATCCGCCGATCCCGCCGCTGTGGAAGGCGGGTCATTATCTCGGCACAGATAGCAAGGGCTGGGATGTGCTGGCGCAGATCTACGGCGGCTGGCAGGTCAATCTGAAGGCCATCGTGCTCTATCTGGTCTTCACCTACGGCGTCGGCATGATCATCGGCTCGCTGATGGGCTTCCTCGGCGGTGTGTTCGACATCACGATGCAGCGCATCATCGAAATCATCGAGGAACTGCCCTTCCTCTACATCGTGATGATCGTGGTGAGCATCATCACCGTGGCGGAAATGAATCTCGTCATCCTGCTCGCTGTGATCTGCCTCTTCTCGTGGACGAGCCTCACCTACTCGCTGCGTGCGCTGGCCTACAAGGAGAAGGAGCGCGACTACATCTCCGCCGCCCGCCTGCAAGGCGCCAGCACCTGGCGCATCCTCACGCGCTACTTGCTGCCGAACATGCTCGCCACCGTGGTCACGCAGGTGCCCTTCAGCGTCGCTGGCATCATTTCCTCCATCACCGCGCTCGCCTTCCTCGGCTTCGGCCTGCCGGAAACCTATCCGCAATGGGGCTGGCTTTTTGATGATGGGGTGAACCATCTTTCCGCGCTGTGGATCTCCACCTCGATGTTCGCCGCGATGGTTTTCATCCTCCTGCTCGTCACCTTCGTCGGCGAGGCGCTGCGGGAGGCCTTCGATCCGAAAAAATTCACGACGTATCAATGAGGAGACGATAAACTAACATTATGACGATCCAGATCCCCGACCGCATTGTTCAAGACGCCGGCCTCGACGAGAAGTCGGCCACGCTGGAGCTCGCCCTGACCTTGTACGCGCAGCAACGTGTCTCTCCCGGCCAGGTCCGGGCCATGTGCGGACTCGGCTACTTCGAGTTTGAGCAGATCGTGAAGGCACGCGGTCTGCCGACCTGTTTCATGACCGATGAAGAGGCCGCCCTCGAACTGGAAACGATCCGCAAACTCCGCGCCAAGTGATCGTCGTGTCAGACACCTCCTGCCTTTGCTATCTCGCACGGCTTCGTCTGGAGTCCGTGCTGGAAGCGCTCTACGGCAGTGTCGTCATTCCGCCCGCTGTTGCGTCCGAACTCCTCGCCGGTGTGGCCGCGCATCCCGAGATCGATCGAGTTCTCCATGCATCGTGGCTGCAGGTGCGGACTCTGGAAAATGCGCCTGAGCTGGACGCCTTTCCTGTCTCAGTCGATCGTGGTGAAGCCGAGGCGATCCGTCTGGCAGAAGAGCTTCATGCGGACTATCTGCTGATGGACGATGGTGCCGGACGTTCGGTGGCCCGCAGCCGAAACATACCGATCATTGGAGTCGTTGGCGTGCTCTCAGCAGCTTGTGACCAGGGACTAACGGGTCCTTTGCGGCCCGTTTTCGAACAACTCGTGGGGCAACTGGGCTTCCGCATCAGTCGTGGATTTATCGACGCCATTTTGGAGGAGCGCGGAGAATGATCAGCATGTCCCGGAATCTCAAATCTTGTCGTCTGGCACTGGCAGCGTGGCTTTGTCTCTACGCTCTCGGCTCAACGCTCTCCGCTGCCGATTTCCCGCCTTACGATGGCACCAAGGAGCGCGAAGCGTTTTGGGGCTTCTACAACAAGAAGGTGCTCGAGGGCTTGCAGAGCCAGGAGAAGGATATTCCGGCTCAAATCGCCAAGGAGACCGACGCTGCCAACAAAGCCGAGCTGGAGGCCGAACTCGTCAAAGTGCGCGAGCGGCTGAAAAAGCCCGAGTACTTCACCTTTGCGAAGCCAGAGGATGTTCCGGCCGATTTGAAGTGGGAAAACGGCATGGACGAGCCGGAGATCGGCGATGCGAATGCCAAGAAGGGCGGCACGATTCGGGATTACATCCTCTCCTTCCCGCCCACGCTGCGGGTGCTCGGCGAGAACAGCAACAGCTCTTTTCGCGGTTATCAATATGACGACGTGGAGATGTCGCTCATCAACCTGCATCCTGAGACAGGCCGCGTGATCCCGTGTGTGGCGAAGGAATGGGCCGTCTCGCCGGACAACCGCACGGTTTACTTCCGCCTCGATCCCGACGCGACTTTCTCCGACGGCACGCCCGTCGAGGCGGATGATTTCTTCAACCAGTTCTACATGCAGCTCAGCGAGTATCCGAAGAACCCCTTCGGCAACGAGTGGTATGGCACGAACTACTCCAACATCACCCGCTACGACTCCCGCACGCTGTCCATCACGCTCGCGGATCCAAAGCCGCTCGCGCCGTATTATGTGAGCACCACACCGATGTCGCGGCACTTCTACCGCGAGTTCGGGCCGGACTTCGAGCAGCGCTACCAGTGGCGCTGCCGGCCAACCGCCGGGCCGTACGTGATTCACGAGGAGGACATCCAGTTCGGACGCAGCGTGACACTTTCCCGCGTGAAGAACTGGTGGGCACGCGACAAGAAATTCTACAAGCACCGCTTCAACGTGGACCGCATCGTGTATCGCGTGATCCGCCTGCAGGACAAGGTGCTGGAGCTCTTCCGGCAAGGTGAACTCGACGTGGAGCAGATCACGATGGGCATCCCTGAATACTGGTATGAGAAGCTCGAGATCCCGGAGGTGCACAAAGGCTACATCCACAAGACGAAGTTCTACAACATCTGGCCCGGCTCCCACGCCGGCCTGTGGCTGAACTGCGCCATGCCGCCGCTGAACAACAAGGAGGTGCGCCTCGGCCTTAGCTACGCCACGAACTACCAGAAGGTCATCGACTTCGATCTGCGCGGCGACTTCCAGCGACTCAACAGCTTCAGCGAAGGCTTCCCGCTCATCGGCGATCCGCCGCTTAAAGCGCGGCCCTTTGATGTGCAGCTCGCCCGCGAGCATTTTGCCAAGGCGGGCTACACGAAGCTCGGCAACGACGGTGTCCTCGTGAACGACAAAGGCGAGCGCCTCAGCGTGACGATCCTGCATCGCAAGACCGAGATCGTGCAAAAAGTCATGCAGCGCCTCAAGGAGGAGGCGATCAAGGCCGGCCTCGAATACAAACTCGAAGGCCTCGAAAGCACCGCCTACTTCCAAAAGGCCACGCAAAAGAAGCATCAGGCCGCGTCCGTCGCCTTCAGCGTCACGCCGCCGATTCCCGATCACTACCAGGCCTGGCATTCGAAGGACGCCTTCATGGAGGACGGCAAGACGCCGAAGCCGAACACCAACAACCTCACCAGCTTCGCCGATCCGCGCATGGACAAGTTCTGCGAGGACGAGCGCCGTGCCACCACCATCGAGCAAATCCGCGAAGCTTCATGGGGCGCGGATCAGATCATTCATGACGAGGCGGCCTGGATTCCAGGCTACGAGCAGAACTACTACCGCGTGGCCTACTGGCGCTGGGTGAAGTGGCCGGAAAAGACCTTCAATGTGGCCGTAAGCGAGCTGCCCATGTCGAATCATCTCCACTGGATCGACGAAGACGTGAAACGCGAGACCGAGGCCGCGATTCGCAGCGGCAAAACCTTCCCCGAAGTCGATCAAGTCTTTGATCACAACCTCAAATCAGGAGGAACCAAGTGATGGCGGCCCCTTTGCTCGAAGTTCGGAACCTGCGTGTCGGCTTCCAGACCGACAACGGCCTGCTCACTGCGGTGGATGATGTTGATTTCACGCTGGAGGCTGGCAAGACGCTCGGCGTCGTCGGTGAGAGCGGCTGCGGCAAAAGCGTGACTGCCATGAGCCTCATGCGCCTGCTCCCCCAGCCCGCAGGACGCATCCTGGGCGGCGAGGTGCTGCTCGAAGGCCGCGATTTGACCAAGCTGCCGATTGAGGAGATGCGGAAGATTCGCGGCAACGACATCGCGATGATCTTCCAGGAGCCGATGACGGCTTTGAACCCTGTGCAGCGTGTCGGAAGACAGATCATCGAGGCGATCCAGCTCCACGAGCCGATGTCACCCGAAAAGGCGATCAAGCGTGCCGTTGAGCTGATGGAATGGGTCGGCATTCCAGCCCCGGATCAACGCGTGAACGAGTATCCGCATCAGCTCAGCGGCGGCATGCGCCAGCGCGTGATGATCGCCATGGCGCTCTCCTGCCATCCGAAGGTGCTCATCGCCGACGAGCCCACCACCGCGCTCGATGTGACCGTTCAGGCACAGATTCTCGACTTGCTCAAACGTCTCCAGCGCGAAACCGGCATGGCCGTCATCCTCATCACGCATGACCTCGGCGTTATCGCCGAAGTCTGCGACGACGTCGCCGTCATGTATGCCGGGCGCATCGCCGAGCGCGGCCCGGTGCATGAGATCTTTGCCAAACCATTGCACCCCTACACGCAGGGCCTCATCCGCTGCCTGCCGAAGCTCGATCACCCGCCGAAGACCGATCTCCCCGTCATCCCCGGCATGGTCCCCAGCCTCCGCGACATGCCCGCCGGCTGCCGTTTCGCCTCCCGCTGCCCGAACAAGCACGACGACAGCGTTTTGACCCAACGCCAGCCTTGGAAAGACTGCGGCCACGGCCACGGCGTCGAGGCTTGCGCGTGCTTTGCCGAGAAGCTTGCCAATTCCGGACAAACCTCCTATCCTCAACCTCATGAGCAGCACCAATCCACAAGAAATCCTGCGGCGTCGTTTGATGCTGCCTCGCGTTACCTTGAACGAAGCGCGGGAGCAGATGCGAAGGAACAGGGAGATCGTGGCCGCGAGGGACTCCGGCTCCGGCAACTCCAGCGCCTTTTCGAGTATGCCGAGCGTGAAAACCTCCTGATTCCTGCGGATCGGTTCACCGCGCCCGATGACATGGGTTCAGAGCATCGGGTCTATGCGGATCAGGCTGGTAAGAGGGTCTTCAAGATCACCAACACGAACCGTTGCGGGATGGGTGTTCACGATGGGGCAACCACAGCAGCACTCGCCAGCGAGTATTTTGATCGTTGGCGTCTTCATAACGCCATCTTTGGGGATGACGTGGAATTTGAGGGCGTCATGAAAACTCCAGCTGGAATCTGTTTGGTGATTTCTCAGCACATGGTGGTCGGCACACCTCCCACGCGAACTCAAATCGCCGAATTCATGGCCGCCTTGGGTTTCCTGCCCGCAAAAACGCCTTTCGATTTCTACCGGGCCTCGGATCAGCTTGCGGTGATCGACTGTCATGCCCTCAACTTCATCCTTGGTCCCGATGAACAGATGTATGCCATTGACGTCATTCCCGTGCATGCAGACGAAGCGCTGCGCACGGCTCTCGGTGTGGAAAGGAAATCCCAGTCATGAGCCTCCTCACCGTCCAGAATCTCAAGATGCACTTCCCGGTGCGTGGTGGCGTGTTTTACACGACGAAGGCCACGTGCAAGGCGGTGGATGGCGTGAGCTTTGATCTCCAGCCGGGCGAGACGCTCGGGCTCGTCGGCGAAAGCGGCTGCGGAAAGTCCACGGTGGCGAAATCAGTCGTGCGGTTGCTGAAACCGACGGCGGGCAGCATCCAGTTCAATGGCCACGACATCTCCAAACAGTCGCAGAGTGCGTTGCGCACGATCCGCCGTGAGATGCAGATGGTGTTTCAAGATCCCGCGGAGTCGCTGAACCCGCGTCACACCATCGGGCAGATTCTGGAGGAGCCGTTCATCATTCAAAAGATGGGCACACGAGCTGAACGCAGTGAATGGGCGGCGGAGCTGCTGAAGCGTGTCGGACTACCTGCGGATGCCGTGTTTCGCTATCCTTTCGAGTTCAGCGGCGGCCAAAGACAGCGCATCGGCATCGCGCGGGCCCTTGCGCTGAAGCCAAAACTCATCGTGTGTGACGAGCCGGTCTCCGCGCTCGATGTCAGCGTGCAGGCGCAGGTTCTGAATCTGCTGCTGGAGCTTCAGCGGGACTTTGGGCTGGCGTATCTCTTCATCGCGCATGATTTGAGCGTGGTGCAGCATATGAGTGATCGTGTGGCGGTGATGTACCTCGGCAAAATCGTCGAGATGGCCCCGGCGGCCGAACTTTATCAAAACCCGCGTCATGCCTACACGAAGGCGCTGCTCGATGCGATCCCCATCGCGGACCCGACGAAGCGCCGCGAGCGCCAATTGCTGCGTGGCGATGTGCCTTCGCCGATCAATCCGCCCGCGGGTTGTGCTTTTGGGCATCGCATGCGGCATCCAAAGTGGGAGGAGAGCACGAGGATAGACCTGAGCCTCAAAGAGGTGTCGCCAGGGCATTTCGTGCAGGCCTGCCCGTGCTGCGTTGATTTATGAGACCTGTTTACATCCTCGAAGCGCAGCGCACCGCCATCGGCCGATTCGGCGGTGGCTTCAAAGACCTCGCTCCCGCCGAACTGGCGACCTTGCTCGGCAAAGGCATGAAGCTCGGAGAGCGCATCGACCAAGTGATCCTCGGCCAGGTGCTGCAAGCGGGCAGCGGCATGAATGTGGCGCGACAGGTCGGATTAAAGCTCGGACTGCCGCAGGAGGTGCCCGGCTACACCGTGAATATGGCATGCGGCTCGTCGTTGAAGGCAGTCGCGCTCGGCGCGGATGCCATCGCGAGCGGCGAGAGCGACTTCGTGCTGGCTGGCGGTGTCGAGATGATGAGCCGGGCACCGCATTACGCGATGGATCTGCGCTGGGGCAAGAAGCTCGGCGATTCATCGCTCAAAGACGCCATGTTTGTCGATGGCCTGAGCGATCCACTGCTCGGCATCGGCATGGGCGAGACGGCTGAACGCATCGCCGACAAGCACGGCATCACGCGTGCGGAGCAGGATGCCTTTGCCGCGCTGAGCCAGAAGCGGGTCAGCGAGGCAGATTTCAGCCGTGAGATCATCTCTGTGGCCGACGTGGGCCGTGACGAGCATCCGCGAGCCGATACGACGGTCGAATCGCTCGCGAAACTGAAGCCCGCCTTTCGCAAGGACGGCACCGTGACCGCTGGCAATGCCTCCGGCATCAATGACGGAGCCGCGTTGGTGCTGCTCGGCACGGAAACATCCGGCAAAACGCCTCGCGCACGCATCGTCGCCACCGCAGCGTTGGGTTGTGATCCGGCCTTGATGGGTTTGGGGCCGGTGGGAGCCATTCAGGCCGTTTTGGCCAAAGCTGGTTGGAAGCTCGACGAGGTCGATGCCATCGAGATCAATGAGGCTTTTGCCGTGCAAGCACTCGGCTGCGTGAAGGAACTGGGCCTCGATGTGAATCTTTTGAATCAGCGCGGTGGCGCCATCGCGCTCGGTCATCCCATCGGAGCCAGCGGAGCACGTGTGCTTGTGACGCTGCTGCATCTCATGGAAGACAAAAACCACCGTCGCGGCATCGCCAGCCTCTGCATCGGCGGCGGCATGGGCATCGCGATGGCGATTGAGCGGGCTTAAGGCTGATCGATCTGCTTTATGTTCGTCTCCTCCGCTAGCCAGACGGAGAGAATCGTGATGGCGGCCATGCTGATGAGATAAAGGGCTACCGGCCACGGTTTGCCCTCTGTTTGAGCCAGCAAGGCGGTGGCGATGAGTGGAGCAAGTCCGCCCGCGAGTGGCGAGGCGAGTTGATAGCCGAGGGAGGCTCCACTGTAGCGCACGCGGGTTCCGAATAGCTCGGAGAAGAACGCCGCCTGAGGTCCATACATCGCCGAGTGGCCGATCAGGCCGATGGTGACGGCCAACACGAGGGCGAGGCTGTTTTTCAGGTCGATGAGCCAGAAGAACGGAAAGGCGAAAAGCACGACAAAAACCGCTCCGGCGAGGTACACCGGCCTGCGCCCGATTTTGTCCGAGAGCAGGCCAAACAGCGGCACGACCACAAATTGCACCGCCGAGCCGATGAGCACAGCGCGGAGCACTTCCTCCTGCGCGAAGCCCGCCTGCTTCGTCGCGTAGGTGAGCACGAAGATGGTGACGACATAGAAGAAGGCATTCTCCGCAAAGCGTGCCCCCATCGCGAGCAGCACGTTTCGAGGGTAGCGGCGCAAAACCTCCAAAATGGGCATCCCGTTTTTCTTCGGCGCTTCTTTTTGAGCCTCCGCAAAGACCGGACTCTCCATTACATGGAGGCGGATGAAGAGCCCCACGCCCAGCAGCAAGATCCCGATCAGAAACGGCACGCGCCAGCCCCAGCTCAGAAAACTCTCTGGCGACATCGAGGACGACAGCAGGCGAAACACACCCGTCGCGAGTAGCAGTCCCACCGGCACACCGGCCTGCACCCAGCTCGCGAGAAAGCCACGTTGCCCCGCCTTGCCATGCTCCACCGCCATCAGCACCGCGCCGCCCCATTCACCGCCGACGCCGAGACCTTGGATGAAGCGCAGCGTCACGAGCAGGATCGGCGCGAGGATGCCCGCCTGCTCGTAAGTGGGCAGCAGCCCGATGGCAAAGGTGGCGAGGCCCATCATCATGAGCGTCGTGACGAGCATCGACTTTCGCCCGATCTTGTCGCCATAGTGGCCGAAGATCACGCCGCCGAGCGGCCGGGCAAAAAAGCCCACCGCATAGGTGCCAAACGAAGCCATCGTGGCCGCGAAAGGATCCAGCGAGGTAAAGAACAGCTTCCCAAACACCAGCGCCGAGGCGGTGCCGTAGAGGAAGAAGTCATACCACTCGATCGTCGTGCCGATGAAGCTCGCCAGCACGACCCGGGCCGTGCTGTTTTTAGGCCCGGGTGACGTGTTGGACATGACGGAGAGGCTGGAGAAGACGCCGCCTTACTTTTTCTTCTTCGGCTTCTCAGGCAGGCCCTGGCCGGGCTTGAGGTCGAGATTGGCCTTCATGTCTTCTTCCGTCACGGTCGAGGCCACACCATCCACCGGAATCTTGGCCTTCGCGGTCCAAAGGATGGCGTTGAGCACGAGTTTGCGCTGGTCGTTGTTTGCCCAGCCTTGGTGGAAGTGACCGCCGGTGAAGCCGAAGCCGCGTCCGCCGTCCGCACGCTCGCAGGCCCAGGCCACGTGCTGCTTTTCCTTGTTCTTCACGGATTCACGGACGGCCGGATTGCCGCTGTGATGGCCATCGGGGCGGCTCATCGTCGAATCCGGGGCCACATCGCTGAGGATCGGCGTCACGCCTTCCATGCCCTTGCGGAAGC
>JBJONJ010000462.1:0-6980 GCA_046051905.1 Verrucomicrobiota bacterium | reverse complement strand
GACTCCTCTGGATGCCTCTGGCGGAGGCGGGACAACACCGAACGCGCCGCCCGTGCGCACGATGCCATCACTTTGCAGCGCAATGATGGGATACTGGCCAGTGGCGGTTTGGACGATGTCGTTGGTCACTCCAGGAACGGTGCTGGAAAAGCCCCAGGCACGCAGACTGCCACGCACTCGAAGACGCGCGGTGCGGGACCTGCGCGAGCCGCTGGCATCATTCACTCGCACCTGATAATCACCGGCATCTGCCAGTCCTGCGGATTCGATGACGAACGAAGAGGAAGTGGCAGCGGGGATCGCACGGCCATTCCGATACCACTGATAGCTCAACGTGCCCGCATTGGCCGATGCCGTGGCGGATGATTCCAGCGTGACGCGCTGCCCGAGGAGAAAACCGGCGTCCTCAGGCTGGATTTCGAAAACAGGACCGTTCGCATTCAGCGAGAGTGTGACGGCTTCGCTGGTAGTCATGCCGGCGGCATTGGTGGCGACGAGACGATAGCTGCCGAGTTCTGCCGCGGATGAAACTCGCACATGAAGATTCTGTTGATCCGCACCGGGAACATTCACGCCATTCCTCTGCCACTGGAAAGCGGCACGTGGAGCAGCCGACACTGTGGCGAACAATTTCACGACCTCGTTCTGCCCGCAAACAACCGACGTGTCGGAGATCTGGATGATGGGTGCAAAGGTCTGCCTAATGGCGATACCGAACGCAGCGCCACCGCGGCTCGCACTACCGGCGGTGAGCACTTGGGACAGTGCCTGCGGAACCCGCGCAGCGGCTGAGTTCCCCCAAGCAACCGCAGAACCGTCCGACTTCACAGCGATGGCGATTTTTTCACCTGAAGAGAGATTCGCGACCCCGGTGAGGCCGCTGGGAATATCGCACTGGCCTTCCGCATTCCGCCCCCAGGCAATGACGGAGCCATTCTGGAGCAGGGCGAGGCTAAAATCGTGCCCGGCGGAGATGTTCCGCACAGAAGCGAGAATGGCGGGCACGGTTGATTCGCCATCGGAGTTGTCTCCCCACGCGATGACGCTGCCATCTGCTTTCAGGGCGAGGTGGTGATCCTTGCCCGAAGAAATGGCTGTCACGCCCGCATCGAGTCCGGAAGGAGGTGTGAGCAACGTGCCACTGGCCAAGGACCAGCAGACCACGCTGCCGTCTCGCTTAAGCGACAGGGCCTCGGTCTCCGAAAGACGCACGTCCACGCTGCCTTGGGCAGCATGCGGCACGGGCAATACTTGGAAGGTGGCCGCATCCCAGGCGACGACGCTGCCATCGGCACGCAGAGCGAGCACTTTCTGGCCGTCTGCCGCTAACGCGGATGACGGGCTGCCGTTGCTGGTTCTCGAATTTTGAACTGCGACGCTGACAAAATCACTGTTCACGATTTGGGGAGGAACGACCGCCTCCTGGATGCTGATGGATGGCGAAATGCCTCCGACACTCGGGATAGCTGTGTCTGAGACCGCTGCGGGAAGGATGCGCGAGAGACTGCCTCCGGGCAGCAGAGCCAGACGGGCGGGCCCGGTGGACAAGGCGCTGACCACGATGCCTGCGGAAGGCTGCTGAATGACACCCCGGGAGGCCTGAGAGGGCGGGATATTGTCCTCGGCGCCTGTCCATGCCTCCAGGACACCCGCCCGCGCCACTCGCACGAGCCTGCTCACAGTCATGCCTGTCGAGTCGGTCAGCCGCAGGTGATACACGCCTTCGTTTTCCGGGGTCACTGCATCAAAATGCAGCGTGTTTGCCGTGGCTCCGGCCACCGGAGCACCATTTCGATACCACTGCTGAGTCACGGTGCCATTGGCACCTGTGGAGCTCACGGATAGATCTCCGCCGCCTCCTTGTGAAATGAGAGACGACGGCTGTGTGGTGATCTGCGGGCCGTCACTGACGATGACCTGCACGGGCTCCGAATCCGTGGTGCCCAACGAATTCGTCAGGCGCGCCACATAAACCCCGCTGTCAGCGGCGGCAGCATTCGGGATGCGCAACGGATTGAAGCCGTTCATCAAATCGATAAAATTGTAGGGCGGCAGAGGTGTGAAGACGTTTCCATCCTTATACCAGGTGAGCGTGGCTGTCGGACTCGCGGACCACCGCAGACCAATGCTCAATTCCTGTCCCGGTTTGATCAAAATCGAGGACGGAGGCTGCTGGGTGATGCGGGGAGCCTGTCGTGCGCGGATCGCGATGCCGCTCTGGCTTGTGGCGCCGGCTTCCAACACTGGCTGGAGCATTCCCGGCAGGGGGACGATGGGCGTGGTGCCTGGGTCCTGTCCCCAGGCCGTGCTGGTGCCGTCCGCATGCCAAACAAAGGCCGTGCTGCGCGCTGCGGCGATGCGAACCACCGGCGGCAGCGATGTCGGCACGGCCAGCGTGCCTCCAGCATCATTTCCCCACACCACGACGGTGCCATCCGACTTCAGCGCGATGGAAAAAGCATCGCCCGCAGCGATCGCCGTCACATTTGCCAGACCAGCGGGCACATCCGTCTGCCCCTGCGTATTGGTTCCCCACGCTATCACCGTTCCATCCTCTTTAAGCGCCAGATGATGATAGAGGCCTGAGGCGATGGCAGTGACACCCGTGGCCGCTGCAGGCACACTGACCGGCAGACCCGTGCTGAGAGTCCAACATGCCGGCACGCCATTTTCCTGAAGAGCGAGTCCTTCGTAGCTGCTGATGGAGATGTCGATGGAGCCGCCGAGATTGGCTGGCAGCCACAGTCCGGGACTAGAGGCCGCCCAGCCGCTCACCCAGCCACTTGGAGTTAAAACGAGTGCGTTGGAGCCCCGCGCGGCGATCTGGACGACCGAGCCGGACTGCCGGTAAGCAGCTGGCACAAGCGGCACCGTGCCCGATGTAGCGATCAGATGCCCGATGCCCGTGACAGCTCCGTTGGAAGTCAACGCAAACAAGGGCTCTCCCTCGCTCAGGGCACAAAGCTCACCCGCATTCACCACTCCATCGTCTCCACGCCGCACTCCTCCCAGATAGGTCCCCTGCCAGCTCACCGCTTCTCCAGACACAGACACGCGTGCAAACTGGGTATAGCGTGACCCCTGAGAGCTGCTCAGCAGGGCACGGTAGAGGCCCAGCGCGGCCGGATTGCTGCCATCAATCGTCAGCGTCTTGGTCGTCGCACCGGGAATGGCGCGTCCATCCCTGAACCACTGGCAGGAGTAGGCTAGACCACAAGTGGCCTCAACGGTGAGATTGCCGCTGGCCGTGGTGCTGGATAGCGCGAGCGAGACGGGCTGTTGAGTGATCACCGGCACATCCAGCACAGTAACCATCGCAGGAGCGGAAGTGGCCACATAATCGTCGTGATAGATTGAATCGAAGTGGGAGGACGAATAAGCTACCTCCACCGAGTATTCGCCTGCGTGGGCGGTCAAGGCACTTAGAATCGCATAGCTAGACGAAGTCGCTCCGGGAATAACCACGCCATTTTTCTTCCAGCGGTAAGCCGGACTGTAGTCCGAAAAGCTGGTTACTTTCACACTCAGCGTAAAAGAGCCTTGAGTCGTGACTATGACGCTGCTGGGCTGCTCGGTGATCACTGGCTTTCCATAGCTACCAGTTCCTACAAACACCCAGGAGTCGGGGGCGCTTGCAGGATTGATCACGCTAACCCTTTTAGCGGACCGCACGCCAGTCGCGGGCATCATGCCCGCGACACGCCCCCAAGTGACTGTACTACCATCCTGTCTTTCTGCGCAGCCCAAGCCATAAGTGGCCGAGATCGACTTCACCTGATCCAGCGTTACCGGCACGGTGGATTCACCATTCACATTTGTTCCCCAGGCCACCACGATGCCGTCACTGCGCAGCGCCAGACTGAAGTCCGCACCCGCCGCGATGCTTACGATGTTCGCGAGTCCGAGCGGCACATCACATTCGCCCTGAGCATTATCGCCCCAGGCCACCACCGTTCCGTCCTCACGCAAGGCCAGGTGATGGTCCGTTCCGGAGGAGATTTGCGTGATTTGCGCCACTCCCGGAGGCAAGCTTTGCACCACCCCGGTCGCGGCATCCCACTCCGTCACGTTGCCGTCACCAGCTAGGGCCAGAAAACGCGTTCCTGAAGCCTGCACATCGATGATGTTGCTCAACGCGGGCACCGGCAGTGAATTGGATGCCGAGGGACTCCAGTTTGTAGCACTGTAATTGTTGGCACTGACAGCTCCATTCAGATGCAGAAACACCACGCGGTTGGAGCGCAGCGCCACCGCTCCATAGTGATATGGTTTGGGCTGTCCAGGATCACCCACAGTGGTGATAACGCCGCCAGAAGACAACAGCGCGGATATATCCCAGGTTAAAAAACCTGATCCCAGCAGAGTCAGATCCAAAGGGGTGCCGGACAGCGTCAAAGTCGAAGTGTTCGCCGCCGAAGAAACCAGTCCGCCTGATGAGCCCAGAACCAAGTTCGACCCCGACACGACTGTGGTGCCGAGGTTCACCGCGTTCAGCGTCAAAACGCCTGTGTTTAAAGTGAGAAAATTCAAACCGCTAGTATCCGTGGACAACATGCCTCCGCGCACGCTGTTGGTTCCCGTCAGAGTCGTGCCAGTGTCCGACGAAGTCGTGGAGCCACTACCTAGGGCAGGTCCGGCCCCGATCTGTCCCGGAGCAGCTCCTTGATAGTTTACTTCTCCCCACGGGGTGGTCACAGCAACCTTGCTTAAAACACCGATGTTGGTGACCGCCAGCCCTGCATCCCCGCTACTAAGCGCGTTCACGGGGGAGGTGTAGCCACTGCTCGTCAGCTTGGTTTTCAAGCCTGCCCCGTTCGACCATGCCACAAGGTCGCCGGCCATTCGATAGGGGCTCATCAGGCTTCTTCTCGTGCCCACATCATCTGTTACCTCCACATAATACATGCCTGGCGTTTGTATGGCGGACGGCAAAGCAGAGGCAGTGGCTCCTGGAACCGGTCTGCCATTGCGGAACCATTGGTAGCGCAAGGTTCCCGTGCCTACCGCAGTGGCGCCCATGTACCAACTAGGCTGCTGGGTGAAATAGGGTCCTGGTATAACCGTCAAGGTCACCGGTTGGGTCTCCACGCTGCCGTAGGCATTCGTCACCCTCAAAACTATCGTTCCAGCATTCGTGGTCCGCACAGGGTTGAAGCCATAATAGGGTGCGTTGCCATACGTCGAAGCTACCCCGGCCCCGTTCAAAAACCATTGGTAACTAAGAGCGCCGCTCCCGACTACAGTGGCAGAGAACGAGGCGGAATCTCCTTCGCGCACCGTCACGCTAGCCGGTTGCACCACGATTTCGGGGCGGGCATGTGGGCGGATCGCCACTCCCGAACTTCCCGACTGCGCTGGTTGAATCAGCGTGCCGAGACTGGACTCAGGCGCGTAATTGCCATTTCCCCACGAAACGAGGCTGCCATCGTTTTTCGTCGCAAACACCGCTGAAGCCCCCGCCCGGATGCTTCGCACTCCCGTCAGCCCGGACGGCACCAAAACCATATCAGAAGTGCCGCCTCCTCCCCAGGCCACCACCGTTCCATCTGCCTTCAACGCCACGCTGTAGCCGCGACCGGCCGAAATGGCACGCACGCCGGTCAAGGTGGCTGGCACGTCGCATTCCCCGGTCGTGTTGTCACCCCAGGCGACGACGCTGCCATCCGATTTCAATGCCAGATGATGGTCCGCGCCTGATGAGATGGCCACCACATCAACCAAGCCGGTTGGAACAGTCGTTGTATCCAGCCCGTCACTCAAAGTCCAGGCGCGCACAGTCCCGTTCATCAAGAGGGCAAGGCCCTCGGCATCCGAACGCGAAACCGACGCGGCAGCAGCCAGTCCAGCCGGCAGCAGGCATGTTGCGCCGCTCGAAGTGATCACCCCATCCGCACTGAGGGCAAGAAAACGAGCGTCCGCGCTCAAAGCCGCCACCTGCACCAGATTTTGAAACCCATACACACGGAAGTAATAGGTGTCGGGCGAGTATGAACTGGAGAAGCTGCTGCTTGTGTACAGTGTGTTTCCCAACATGCCGTCCGAAAGGATGACCTTCGACGCGTCCCCTTCCGAAAAAGCCACCACATTCGGCGCGGTGAAGGTGGAATAGGAATTATAGCCGATGAAAACAACGCCTGAAGTGACCACAGGCCCCGGGAACGTGGCATTCCACTTCACCACATCACCCCGCACCCCCACGCGTACCGTGTTCGTGCGCGTGGAACAGGTGTCATCCGTGATCACGCAGTGATAAAGGCCAGCCTCAGCAGCAGTCACACTGGGGAGCGAAAGCGTCGCGCTCGTCGAGCCAGCCACCGGCCAGCCATCGCGATGCCATTGGTATGTGATGGTGCCCGTTCCCGTGGCAGTGGTGCTGAGAATCCCAGGCTGACCGGAGAGCACATAAGCATTCGCTGGCTGCTGGGTGATCGTAGGCGCACCCGCCGCATTCACCGCGATGACAAAAGCGAAGCAGAACTGCATCAGCCACGCTGCAGCTCTCGCCCGGGCAAAAAGGCGGGGTTGGGTCATCATAAAATCAGTTCAAGGCTAGCTCGCTGCGCAGGGGGCGGTCAATAGAGATATTTGTAAGCTGTGGTCGGTCTTTTTACCCGCGCAGCTCACTTCATCGCCCGCACGTGCTCGAAGGCGGCCTGCTGCATGGATTTCGATGCGGCGGGGGTGTTGGTGTGGCCGGCGAGGGTGTCGATGTGGATCTTTTTCGGCACGGTGAGGGCGTTGTAGGCCGCATAGACGCTGGTGGGCGGGCAGGTGGTGTCGATAAAGCCGACGGTGACGGCCGCGCCTTTGCATTTGGCGCGCGTGGCGAAGTTCACGCAGTCAAAGTAGCGGGCGGCTTGCAGCGCGGCAGCATCGGGTTTGCCATCGGGGCCGTTGGGGACGATTTTGGGCCAACCGTTCACGCGATTCGCCTGGCTGCCGGTGTGATCGCAACCCGCGGGCACGCCCGCGCAGATGAA
>JBJONJ010000461.1:0-15449 GCA_046051905.1 Verrucomicrobiota bacterium | reverse complement strand
CAGACCGACATCCTCGCCCCATGCCCATCACATGGTTCACCATTCTGTTCACTGCTTGGGCTTGCCTCGGCGGCAGTCTTTTCGCCGCCTGGCAGGCCGGTGCCTCCAAGGCGGACATCACACCCACCGAGCCAGTGCCACTCGCGGGCTACGGCGGCAAGACACGGATGTCCCAGCGCATCGAGCATCCCATCTGGCTCAAGGCTCTCGCCCTTCGAGATGACACCGGCAGCACCTCCGTCATCGTCACCGCTGATCTCGTCGGCCTGAGCGACAAGATGATCGCCATCATCGCAGGTAACGCGGAAAAAAAGCATCACATCCCTCGCGAGCGACTCATCCTCAACACCTCGCACAACCACTCCTGCCCCGTCACCGAGGACGTGCTCTGGCTTTACTATGAATTCACGCCTGAAGAGGACGCCGCGCGGGATCGCTACACCGCTTTCGTTTACGCGAAGTATGACGAGGTCATCGGAGCGGCCATCGCCGCGCTTCAGCCTGCGGAGCTTTCCTTTGAGCAAGGCCTCGCTGGAGTAGCCGTGAACCGCAGGCGCTCGCGAGGTCCCGAAAGCCGTTCGCTCGGCGGCCAGGTCGATCAGGACGTGCCCGTCATCGTCGTCAAAAGCGGCTCAAACCTTCGCGCCATCCTCTTTGGCTACTCCTGCCATACAACCGCCCTCGGCGGCCTCAGCATCAATGGCGACTACGCGGGCTTTGCGCAGCTCGAACTCGAAAAGGCCCATCCCGGCTGCATCGCCCTGTTTGTGCAGAACTGCGGCGGCGATGCCAATCCCCTGCCCCGCATCCGCGGGCGCGATGCCGAGGCCACCACACTGGCCTCCATGTATGGCCACATCCTCGCCGAAAGCGTCCAGCAGGTGCTCGCTGCGCCGATGAAGCCTCTCAGCGGCCCGTTGCGAGTCGCCATGGACCACACCGAGCTTTTGCTGCAACCCGGCCTGCCCTTGGCAGAACTCCAACAACGCCTCCCGGCCCTCACCGGCATGCCGCGACGCGAATTCGAGCACTTCATCCGCCAATACGAAACCCTCGGCTCGCCGCCGGACCACGTGCGTTATCCCATTCAGGTATGGAGCTTCGGCCCCGAGCTCACTTACATCGCCCTCACTGGCGAGACGGTGGTGGATTACTCGCTCACCTTCAAAGCCGCCCACGGTTGGAATAGCACCTGGGTGTCCGGTTACAACAACGACCTCCTCAGCTATGTACCCAGCCTCCGCGTGCTCAAAGAAGGCGGCTACGAAGGCACCAGCGGCATGTATGAATACGGCCACCGCGCCCCCTACACCGAAAGCGTCGAGGAGCGGATCACGGCCAAGGTGAAGGAACTCATCGAAAAGTCCCGCTGAGGCCCTCAATCCACAAACACAAACGCGTTCGAGTTCAGCACAGCAAGGCAGTAGTCCTTCACTGCCTCGTCAAAGGCTCCGGCTAGAGAGACCTGTTTTTCCAAAAAGGCTCGTCCGGCCTCGATTTCGGCCTGGGAGGCATTTCGGGACAAACAAAGCTGCGTGACCTCGCGGATGATTTTTTCCGTTTCGGAGCCGTGGGCCGTGGTGAGGCGTTTCGCGAGGTGGGCGGCGGTTTCATTCACGAAGGCGGAATTTAGCATCGTGAGGGCTTGCGGGGCGGTGGTGGATTCGTTGCGGCGACTGCAACTGGCCTGGGCATCGGGGCGATCGAAGAGTTCGAAGAGCGGATGGCGCAGGTTGCGACGGGCAAAGGTGTAAATGCTGCGGCGGCGATGCTCGGTGGGATCGGTCGTGACTTCGATCTGCTTCTTGAGCAGGGTGGAGGTGATCTCCGGCGGCAAGGGCAGACGCACGCTGGGGCCGCCGCTCTTGAGATTGAGCTGGCCGCTCACGCTCAACAAGGCATCGCGCAGCATCTCGCCGGTGAGGCGTTTTTGCTGTGGCACGGCCTGGCGGTAGGTGCGGGACATGACGAGGTGCTTGTGAAGGCTTTTGAGGCTCCAGTTTTGACGCGGAAGCTCGGCAGCGAGCCAGTCGAGCAACTCGGGATGCGTCGGAGCCTCGCCCTGATGACCGAGATCGCCGGGATTGCCGGCCAGCGGTTTGCCGAAGTGCTGCTGCCAGAGGCGATTGGCCGTTGAGCGGAGGAAAAGCACGTTGTCACGGCTCGTGATCCATTTCGCGAGAGCGAGCCGGTCGGGCTTTTCTACTGCGGCAGACTTCGTGATACCGATGCGAGGAAAAGCCGGCTGCACGGCAGGTCCGGGGCGTTTTGATTCGCCACGCACGAAGACCACACTCGCGGGCACACCTTCATGGAAGACACGCACCACGGGGCCGATCTGCTTGCGCTCCTTCGGCAGCACGGTGGCATCGAAAAAGGCCCGCAAACGATAAAAGTCCGCCTGGCTGATGGGATCATACGGATGCTCGTGGCACTGGGCACAGCCGAAGGTGAGCCCGAGGCACACGGTGCCGACCGTGGCGGTCATGTCGTTGAGGAAGATGTGGCGGCGCTCGATCTGGTTGTTCACGTCCGGCATGTCCGGCCCGGCAAGGAGGAAGCCGGTGGCAGCTTCGGCACCCATCAAATCTCCCGCGATCTGCTGCTGGACGAACTGATCGAATGGCATGTCCTTGTTCAGCGCCTCGATCACCCAGTCCCGATACTGCCACGCCCTTCCGCGCTCTTCATCATACTCAAAGCCATCCGACTCCGCGAAGCGTGCGAGATCCAGCCACCACTGCGCCCAGTGCTCGCCGTAGCTGGACGATGCTAAAAGGCGATCCACGAGGGACTCGAATGACGAAGGATGAATGACGAATGATGAAACCTCTTCGGGTGTTGGCGGCAGGCCGGTGAGGTCAAAGGTCACACGGCGGATGAGCGTGGCGGCATCGGCTTCTTTTTCGATGGGCGTTTTCATCGCCACGACCGCGTCGAGATCAGCGGCATCCACCTTCATGAGCGGTTTCCAGGCCCAGTGTTCACGATCCTTCGCGGTGATCGGCCGTTCATCCTTCACCGGATCATTTGAGGCACGAATGGCCGCCGCTTTCGCGGCAACACCGCACGATAAAACGAGCCCGGCAAGCACCGCAGCCCATCGTCTCGTCATTCGGCTTTCGTCATTCATTCGTCATTCGGTTTTACTCATTCGTCATTCTTCAAGCCAGCACTCCTTTCACCACATGGCTCTCACCCACGCCGGTGAGCTTTTCATCGAGGCCGTTGTGCTTGAACGTGAGCCGGTCGTGATCGAGACCGAGGAGGTGCAGGATCGTCGCGTGAAGGTCATGCACATGCACTTTGTCCAAAGCAGCCCGCAGCCCGAACTCATCGGTGGCTCCGTGAATGTGGCCGTGCTTCACACCCGCGCCGAAAAGCACGGTGGTGAAGCCCCAGGGATTGTGATCGCGGCCCACGCCCTTTTCGCTCATCGGCATGCGGCCAAACTCGCCGCCCCAGATGACGAGCGTGTCTTCCAAAAGCCCACGCTGCTTCAGATCGCGGATCAAACCGGCCACCGGCTTGTCTGTGCGGGCGGCGTAGTCGGTGTGATTCTTCAAGACATCCTCGTGCGCATCCCAGCCGTTTGTATCGCCCGAGTAGAGCTGCACGAAACGCACGCCGCGCTCGATCATGCGACGTGCCAGCAGGCAGCGGGTGCCAAACTCACGCGTCTTTTCCTGGTCGATGCCATAGAGTCGCTTCGTGGCCTCCGTTTCGCGAGAAAGGTCCACCGCGTCAGGCGCGGCGCTTTGCATGCGAAAGGCGAGCTCGTAGGCTTTGATGCGGGCATCGAGCACGCTGTCGGCCGCACGTTGGGCCTGATGAGTGGCATTCATCTGCTGGATGAGATCGAGCGTGGCCCGCTGGCGGGCACTGCTCTGCGGGCTTCGCAGGTCCAGGATGGGATTCGCCCCGGCACGCATCGTGGTGCCTTGATAGGTCGCAGGCAGAAAGCCACTGCCCCAGGCGGGTGGACCGCCTTTGAGTCCGCCACCGGGATCAGGCAGCACGACAAAGGCGGGCATGTCCGCGTTTTCGCTGCCGAGACCGTAGCTCACCCAGCTCCCGAGGCTCGGCTTGCCCATGAGGATCGAGCCGGTGTTCATCTGATAGACCGACTGCGGATGATTGACGCTATCGCCATGGCAACTCCGGATGACGCACATCTCATCGGCGATCTCCGCCATGTGCGGGAGGAAGTCGCTGATCTCGATGCCGCTTTGCCCGTGCTTCCGAAACGGCTTCACGGGAGCCAGCAGCGGATTCTGCGCCACCTTCCGCCGAGTCTCCACGGCTCCGTAGCTCTCCGGCAGAGGCGTTCCGGCGTACTTGATGAGTTCCGGCTTCGGATCAAACAAATCCACATGACTCGGCCCGCCATGCATGAAGAGCCAGATCACCCGCTTCACCTTCGCTGGAAAGTGCGAACGCGATTCCGCCATCAGATGCGAAAGCGCCACGCTCGACAAACCCACGCCCGCGCCCGCCAACAAGCGGCGGCGGGAGGTGGGGGTGGTCAGGTCAACGGGCATGCGGCAACAACGCGGTAACGGCAGGCAGCTTTCAGCACCAGAGAAGCTGGTAAAATGATTGGCTAAAACATCATTTTACCCGCCATCATTTTACCAGATTAACGTGCTCCGACTGGCACAAAGAGAACAGCAGGTCTAAGAGCGATGATGCTTATTCTCCTCACCAATGACGATGGAATCGACGCCCCTGGAATCGCGGCGGCGGAAAAGGCAGTTTTGATGCTCGGATGGGAGGTCGTGGTGGTGGCACCGGATGTGGAGAAATCCATGTGCGGGCATCGTGTGACGACGCATCAGCCGCTGGTGGTCGAACAACGTGCGGAAGGCCGATTCGCCGTGCAGGGGACGCCGGCGGATTGTGTGCGACTGGGGCTCTTCGCACTCGATTTGAAGCCGGACCTCGTGTTGAGCGGCGTCAATGCGGGCGGAAACATGGGCCAGGACATCGTCATCTCCGGCACCGTGGCCGCGGCGCGGGAGGCGGCGTATCACGGCGTGCGCAGCATCGCGCTATCGCACTACCTGAAACGGGAACTGAAGGTGGATTGGGATCGCACGGCCACCTGGGCCTCGATCGTGCTGGGCGAGCTTCACCATGCCACGAAGGCCCCGCGCAGCTTTTGGAACATCAATTTCCCGCATCTACCGCCCGGGGTGTATGATCTGCCACCTCGGATGCGCTGCGAGCCGGCCAAGTCACCGCTCAATGTGGCCTACAAACGCCGCGAGCATCCGGAGCACCATGTCTTCGACTACAATGCCTCGTATGCCGAGCGTCCTCGCGATCCCGGCTCGGATGTGGAGGCGTGTTTTGCCGACAAGGTGGCCGTTTCGATGCTTGGAATCTGAACATTCTCCCGCATGCCAGACTCATCCAACGCCCGCCTCTTCATCTGGTTCCGCATCTTGTTCAACTGCCGGTTCTACTACCCGGTCTTCACGATTCTGTTTCTCGATCTCGGCTTGAGCATCGGCGAATTCGCCGCGCTGAATGTGGTGTGGGCGCTGACGAGCGTGGTGCTGGAGGTGCCGAGCGGCGCACTGGCAGATCGTTTTGGGCGCAAGCCGCTCGTCGTGGCGGCCAGCGTGCTGATGGTGCTGGAGATGAGCGTGCTGGCGCTGATGCAGCCAGGGCATCACGACCTCGTTTTCTGGCTCTTTGTCTGTAATCGCGTCCTCAGCGGCGCGGCCGAGGCCTGCGCCAGCGGGGCGGATGAAGCGCTCACCTATGATTCGCTGCCGGAAGGCGAACGCGAGACACTCTGGCCTCGTGTCATGTCGAACCTGTCGCGGGCGATGGCGGTGGGCTTTGTTATCTCGTCGATCTCCGGCTCGTGGCTTTACACGATCTGGATCAAGCTGCCGGTGCTGCTTTGCCTCGCCAGCGCCCTCGCCTGCCTCGTCGTCACGCTGCGCATGCGGGAGAATTGGAAGACACCGCAGAAGGTGCCGCTGCTCACCAGCATTCGCGAAACCTGGGGTTCCATCCTGCACACAGGCGGCTGGATCTGGCGCACGCGCACGGCCTTTGCGCTCATCGTTTTCGGCCTTGTCTTCGACAGCATCATTCGGCTGTTTTTGACCGTCACGAGCAATTTCTATCGCCTTGTCGGCATCGAGGAGCTGTGGTTCGGCGTCATCGGCACCGGCGTGTCGCTGCTGGGGCTCTTCACCGCCTCGCTGATGGAAAAAGCCACGCGGCGCATGAGCGGCGTGGTCAATTTCACCTGGCTGGCGCTGGTGGTGCTCGGCGGACTCTTCGCGGCGGCGTATCCGATGCATGGCTGGCTCGGTATCGTGCTCGTGGTGCCTCTGTTCATGAGCATGCGCTTCCTGCAGTTCTTCCTCTCGCATTACATGAATGCCGTGGTGACCTCGGAGCAAAGGGCCACGGCGCTGAGCTTTCGCGGTCTCTCGATGAATCTCGCCTACGGCAGCATCACGCTCCTCTTTGGCTGGCACACCGGCTGGCTGGCTCACGCCAAAGGCCTCTCGCCGGATGACATCCATGTCTTTGCCGATTCGATGACCTGGTGGCCGTGGTGGTTTGCCGGCGCGCTGCTGGTGGCAGGCCTTTGGGTCATGGCGCGGCGGTTCCATGATCGGGCGGCCATCTCTTGAAGGCGCTTTGGAAGCCAGTTTTGGCCACAAAAACACTCCAGAGGACTCTAGACTCGCCGCAAAACCCCTGATAGAAGCGCGTTTCTTCCATCCACCAACCTCGCCGGTCCCCTCGGCCCGTCTCCAGCCATGTCCACAGCCACAGCCTCCGCTCCGTCGTCGTCTGATTCCAAGAAGACCCTTCGCAACGCCGTCATCCGCTTCGCCGGAAATTCGCAGGACGGCATTCAGTCCATCGGGGGCTTTCTCGCCCGTCTGGCGGGCCGCACGGCGCAGGAAGTGATGACCTACATGACGATCCCGGCTACCATCAGCGGCGGTCCGTCGATCTTCCAGGTGCATCTCGGCTCCGGTGAAGTGCTCACCGCGGGCGACGAGGCGGACGTGCTCGTGGCTTTCTACCAGCACAGCTACGACAGCCACATCGCCGCGCTGCGTCAGGGCGGCATCTGCCTCTACGACACCGCGGAGGTGAAGGAGGTCAAAAACGAGCGTGGCATCATGCACATCGGCGTGCCCTTCACGCAGGCCACCATCGAGGCCATCGGCGGCAGCGCGAAGGATCGCGGCAAAAACATGTTCGTGCTCGGCCTCATCGTCGCCGTCTTCGGCCTCGATAAGGACAAGCTCGTCGGCATCATCAGCCGCCAGTTTGGCAAGAAAGACGAGTCGGTGCTGCGCAATGCCCTTTTGGCCTTCGATGCCGGTTATGCCTATCAGGTGGGCGACCTCGAGAAGTTCGCGTTTGAGCCCGGCGAGGCCGCCAGCGGCCACCGTATCTCCAGCGATGGCAATCAGATGCTCTCCATGGGCCTGCTCGCCGCCGGTGTGCGCTACGGCGCCGCGTATCCCATCACGCCGTGGTCGCAGATCATGGAAACGCTGCGCAGCGAGCTGCCGAAGTATGGCGGCATCTTTGTGCAGGCCGAGGACGAGCTCGCCGCCGTCAGCATGGCCATCGGCGAGGCCTTCGCGGGCCATCTCGCCATGACCGGCAGCTCCGGCCCCGGTTTGTCGCTGAAGATGGAAGCCCTCGGCTACGCCAGCATGGCCGAACTGCCGCTCATCGTCGTCAACGTGCAGCGTGGCGGCCCTTCCACCGGTCTGCCGACGAGCGTGGAGCAAAGCGATCTCATGCAGGCCATCTACGGCAGCCATGGCGACACCCCGCGCTTCGTGCTCGCGCCGAAAGATGTCGAAGACTGCTTCTACATTGCCCTCGAAGCTGGACGCATCGCCCGCAAATACTCCTGCCCCGTCATCATCCTCAGCGACCAGGCGCTCAGCAGCCGCATCGAGGCCTTTGAGGAGCCCGATCTCGACAAGCACTGGGTAGAGCCCACGCTCGATCAGACGCCGCGTGCCGCCGACTGGAAGCCCTATCCTTTGGACAAAACCACCCAACATGCTCCTCCCGGCACGAAGATGGCCGCGGGCAAGTATCCGCATATCTCCGGCCTCGAGCACGACGAGTGGGGACATCCCTCCGGCAATGCCAAGATGCATCAGCAGATGACCAACAAGCGTCGTCAAAAGCTGCTCGATGGCGCCGCCGAATTCCCCGCGCCTGAAGTGCATGGCGAAGCCACGGGCGACGCCCTCATCATCGCCTGGGGCAGTGCCTGGGGCCCTGCGAAGGAAGCCTGCGACCGCCTCCGCAGCGAAGGTCACAAGGTCAGCGCTGCGAACCTGCGCCACCTCCACCCGCTGCCGAATGCGCTCGACGGCGTGCTCGCCGGTTTCAAGAACGTCATCTGCGTCGAAATGAACGATTACGGTGCCTACGGCTACGGCCAGCTCGCCACGCTGCTCCGCGCCAAATACGCCGATCCAAAGATCAAAAGCGTCTGCAAGACCGACGGTCTCGCCTTCCGCGTGCGCGAGATCGTCACTGGTGTCGAAAAGTACCTCGCCGCAGGTAGTTAAGACAGATCCCCGCATCTCTCCGCCTCTCACCGGCATGAGGCTGTGTTCCTTTTCTCCCCTCCCCATGTGCCCCAACCGCCTCGAACTCATCGGAAACGAAGTCGCCATCATGTGGAGTGATGGACATGAGCAATTCATCTCGATGGAAAAGCTCCGTGCCGCCTCGCCCAGCGCTGAAAACACCGGCGAGCGAGACCTGCTGGGGCGTCAATTCGGCGGCTCCTCGCGGCAAATCTTCCCAGGCGTCACCGTGCGGGACTGGCGGATGGTCGGTGGCTATGCCATCCAGTTCGACTTCAGCGACGGCCACAACACCGGTCTTTACACCTTCGACTATCTGCGGGCGCTCGATGCGCCCGCCGGCTGAGGGCTACTCCGCCTTCTTTTTCTTCTTGCCGCTGGCTTTCTTGGGATCCGTGCCACCGTTGGGGCTGAGGTGCCTCCACCAATCCGGGCCTTCGGCGTCCACCCGGGCGTTGTGGGTGATGAGCCGGGCTTTCATGTCCTGAAAGCGCTTGGGTTCCTTGTCTTTGAGGTCGGTGCTCTCCTTCGGGTCGCTTCGGAGGTCGTAGAGCTCAAACTCGGTCAACTCGGCGTTGGCGAGGATCTTCCAATCGTCCAGCCGCATGGCGATTTTGGCGTTGGGGGCCATGTGCAGACGCCAGAAGAGCGGCTGCGGGCGTTCGAGCTTCGTGGCGCTGCCATCAAGGGCACTGAGGGCATTCACGCCGTCGAGCGTGCGATCCCTGGGCACCTCGACACCTGCGAGGCCGAGCATAGTCGGAAACACATCGCTGCCGATGACAGGCACATCGCTCGTGGTACTGGGTCGGATCTTGCCAGGCCAGCGGGCGAGGCCGGGCACACGAATGCCGCCTTCATGGAGATCGCGTTTGCGACCACGAAGCCCCCCGCTGGAGCCGCGGCCGGGGGATTTGATGCCGTCTCCCTCAGGGCCGTTGTCGGAAGTAAAGAAAACGAACGTGCTGTCGGCCAGTTTTTGCTCGTCGAGCGTCTTCATGAGCATGCCAAAGGCGTGATCCATCTGCGTGACGTTTGCGTGATGTTCCCGCTGGATGTCGTCGGTGAGGTCCGGGTAGAGGGCCTTGAACTTCGGATCGGACTTGATCGGGTAATGCGGCTCGTGCGTCCACACGGCGAGAAAGAAGGGCTTGGACGAGTCGCGCTTCTCTTTGAGCCAAGTATTGGCCTCGCTGACGACGAGTGGCGCTGAGTATCCCTGCATCTGGCCGACGGGCTGGCCGTTGCGGGCGAAGTTGTTCGGATTTTCGTGCGAAGGCCCAGCGTTGTTCTGCGTGGCCAGCCACCAGTCGTAGCCGTGGTCGCTCGGCTGCGGCTGGGCGGGGTTATTGAACAGGCCGTTGAGATGCCATTTACCGCTGTGGCAGGTGCTGTAGCCCGCATTTTTCAGGAGAGACGGCAGCGTGACCTCGCTCGTGCGCAGATGCACCTCCGAGCCTTCAGCAATCCAGGTGTAAACCCCATTCCGATGCGGCGTGCGGCCCGTAAGCAGGGCGGAACGCGAGGGACTGCACACCGCGCTGCCGGAGTAGCATTGCGTGAGCCGCACCCCCTGCTTCGCAAAGGCGTCCAGATTTGGCGACTGGATGATCGGATGACCAAAACACCCCAGGTCGCCATACCCGAGGTCATCCGCGAGGAAGAGGATGAGGTTCGGCGGCGCCGAAAAGGACGAATGCAGAAGGCAGAATGACGAAACGAGGGTGGCGAGGAGGCGCATCGATGGCCTTCAACGTTGCCGGGTTCGGCGAAAATTCCGTCTTTCCGGCATTCCGGGCACAATTTGCGCTTCTACTAGCCGTTTGGAGACGTAGCTATTCACACCATGAGACTCCCTTTCTTCTTTCTGGCCTGCCTGCTTTCCTTCACCGCCGTGCTGCCTGCCCAGCAGCGTGTGGATGAACGTGAACTCCACACCTGGGCAGATCGAGGTGACGCCGATGCTCAATTCGAGCTCGGCGTGCGCCAGATCACCGGCGAGGGCATGGAAAAGAATCCAAAGGCCGGAGCTGCCTGGATCGAAAAGGCCGCGAAGCAAAAGCACCGCCAGGCCATGCATGTGTTGGGCACGCTCTACCAGGATGGTCTCGGGGTGAAGAAGGACCTCGCCAAGGCCCACGAGTGGTATGAAAAAGGTGCCGCAGTGGGCTTTGCCATCTCGCAGCATGCGCTGGGCATCCTTTACGAGACCGGCGAAGGCGTCACCAAGGACCCCGCTAAGGCCGCGGAGTGGTTCAAAAAGGCGGCGGAGCAGGGCCATGCCCAATCGCAGACTGCTTACGCCTCGAAACTGGAGACGGGCAGCGGCATCACGAAGAGCACCGCCAAAGCCGCGCTGTGGTATTTGAAAGCCGCGCAGCAAGGCTACATCCTCGCCATGAGCCGCATCGCGAACCTTTACTACACCGGCCAGGGCGTGCCGGTCGATTTCCGCCGAGCGAAGGCCTGGTATCAGCGGGCCGCCACCTCCGAGGACCCCTGGGCGTCGAACAACCTCGCCTGGTTCCTCGCCACCTGCCCGGATGAAAGCCAGCACAATGGCGAGCTGGCCGTGCAGCTTGCCCGTCGCGCCTTAAAGCTCGTCACCGAGATCGCCCAAGCAGAAGAGCAGCCCTACGAGATGATCGACACCATGGCCGCCGCCCTTGCCCGCAACGGAGAATACAAGGAGGCCGAGCTATGGCAAAAACGCTCCCTTGCCCTACTCGTCGAGGACAAAGACGTGGCACCCGAAAACCACCAAAAGCTCGAAACCGAGTTCAAGACTCGCCTGAAGCTCTACCAAAAACAAACTCCCTTCGCCGAACCCGAGCCCGCAGGCGAAGAAGATGCCGAACCCCTCCCCCAGGACACCATTCTCCAAGAGCAGGGCATCCCCGAAACCCCGAAAAAAGCCCCGAAGAAACCCAATCGCGGCACCGTGGTCTGAATTCCACGAACAGAGTTTTCTCGGACTGCGGAGAAAAGTGCCCAGTAAGAAGTGCTCACTGCTCAGATTTGCTCTTGCGCCGCGTTTCCTACGCCAATCTTGTCATTCGCCTCTCCATTTTTGCTTAAACCCCTACTGAGCACTGAGAATTGAGCACTTTGCCACTCTCCGACCATTGCTCCACGCGCCCATGTCCACCCTTACCGTCCGAGCCGCCAGCCTCCCACCGCCGATCCCCGGCCTCAACCGCGCCCTGCGGAAGCCAAAAAAGAACATCCCGCAGACCAAGATCGAGCGCGATCACATCCTCGGCAAGGTGCGCGAGTATGCGCAGCAGGTCGGCCTCGTGCCGCCCATCCCGCTGGAGGAGCTGGCGCAGCACACGGAGAAGCTGATGGCCATCGAGGGCTTTGACGCGATCTACCGCGACTACATCGGCGTACTGATGGCGAACGAAAGCTGGCGCGAGCACCTCGCGACCGTGCCCTTCGAAAAACGCCTGCTGCTCATGCCGAAGTGCCTCCGCGTCGAGAGCAAGTGCCCCGCGCCCTTTGATGAGTTCGGCCTGCTCTGCAAGCAATGCGGCCTCTGCAGCATCCAGGACTTCCAAAACGAGGCTGAAAAGCTCGGTTACGCCGTCCTCGTGGCCGAAGGCAGCGCCATCGTCATGTCGCTCATCCAGACCGGCAAAATCGAGGCCATCGTCGGCATTTCCTGCCTGCCTGTTTTGGAAAGAACCTTCCCGTATGTGGAAGCCGCCGCCATTCCCGCCGTCGCCGTGCCTTTGCTTCAGGACGATTGCATTGATACCGTCGTCGATATCGACTGGGTGTGGGACTACATCCACCTCACCAGTGAGGACAAAACGCGCCGCCTGAACCTCAACGAACTGCACGATGAGGTGAAGACCTGGTTCACCCGCGAGTCCCTCGATGCCCTCATGGGCCCGCCGCGTGGCCACACCGAAGAAATCTCTCGCGACTGGCTGGCCCGCGCTGGCAAGCGCTGGCGTCCGTTTTTGACCGTCGCCGCTTACCAAGCCCTCCGAGATGATCCCGAGGCCCCAATCAGCGATTCCATCAAACGCGCCGCCATCTCCGTCGAGATTTTCCACAAGGCCTCGCTCGTGCATGACGACATCGAGGACGGCGACGCCGAGCGCTACGGCGAAACGACACTTCACACTGAACACGGCATCCCCGTCGCCCTGAACATCGGTGATCTCCTCATCGGTGAAGGCTACCGCCTCCTCGCGGATGGCGACATGCCTGCACACATCCGCTCCGCCGCGCTGCTTGTCGCCGCCGAAGGCCAGCGTGAGCTTTGCATCGGCCAGGGTGCCGAACTGCTCTGGACGCGTCATCCCGTGGCCCTCACCAGTCAGCAGGTACTCGAAATCTTCCGCAGCAAGACCGCGCCCGCCTTTGAGGTCGCCTTAAAAGTCGGTGCTGCCCTCGCCGGCCGACTCGATGAATGCGCCGATGTGCTCCACACCTACAGTGAGAACCTCGGCATCGCCTACCAGATCCGCGATGACATCGACGACCTCGGCGAGGACAGCGCCGCCGCCAACGAATGGAGCATGCGCCCCAGCATCATCCTCTCGCTCCTTCGCGAGAAAGGCAAAGGCACCGCCAAGGACACCATGGAGGCCCTTTGGAACGGCCAGCCCTGCGAAAAGCCCAACAACGCGCAGATTCGCGATTGGTCCCACGACAGCGGTGCCTATGAAAAGGCCACCACCCTGCTCGAAGGCTACAAAGAAGCCGCCATCCGCAGTCTCCAAGAAGTCGAGATTCCCAACCTCAAAGGCCTGCTGCGCCGCGTCATCGGCAAAATCTTCAACGAACTCGAAATCAAAGGTTGGTGCCGCGAATTCGAGCAGAAGAACATCGATCCGTCCATCCGCGCCGAAGCCGCCAAAGCCGCCGAACACCTCGTTCCGCAGCCGCAGAAGGCGTGAAGTAGGGTTTCAAGTTTCAGGTTCCAAGTTTCACGATCATGCCATCAGGCAACTTGAAACCTGAAACTTGAAACTTTGCCCCCCCTGCCCAACCTTCCACAATTCCCGCACAGCACCGGGCCTTGTGTTCATGAGGGGCACCGCTATGGGTGGCCGCTCGATTTTGCTCTCCCTGACCATGCCCGACGCCACTCTCCCCTCCGAACATACCGATCCCGTGAACGCCCAGATCCTCGCCGTGAGCGAAGACCGAGTGCAGGGCTTTCATCAGCACCCCTTTCAGTTCATCTCCGAGCAGAGTGGCGTGCCCTTTGACACCGTGGTGGAGCGCATCCGCGCCATGCTGGCCGCCGGCGTGATCCGCCGCGTGCGCCAGACCTTGCTCGCCAATAAACTCGCCGAAGGTGCTCTCGTCGCCTGGAAGCTGCCGACGGACAAGCTCGACGCCGCCTTCGAATTTCTCTTCAAACAGGACCCCTTCAGCGGACACGTCGTGCTGCGCAGCACGGACCGAGAGGTCAGCGGCAGTGACTTCCGCCTCTGGACCACGCTCAAAGTCCCGCAAGACAGCAACATCCACGAGCATTGCGATGTGCTGAAGCGCCTCATCGGTGCCGAGGACTACTACACCATGCAGGCGCACGGCATCTTCGCCCTCGGCGTGGGCCACGTGCGCCGCAAGACCATGGAGCCCGGCGAAAAGGCCGCTGAGCCCGCGAAGATGATGACCACCAACATCGCCGATCTCGACGCGGAAGAGTGGAATGTGCTCCTCAACCTCAAAGGCGACCTCAAGCCCGAGGAGATCGGCCCTGAGCCATGGGCAGGCCGTGCCAAAGATGCCGGCGTGAGCCTTGAACGCTTCTGCGAAGTGGCCAAACAGCTCGACAAGAAAGGCGTCATCGGTCGCTTCTCGACGTTCCTGGAGCATGTGAAGCCCAGCGCCAGCGGTCAGCGTGTCACCCGCTTCAACGCCCTCTTCCACTGGCGTGTGCCGCAGGGAATGGAAGAACGCGCCGGCAGCGAAGTCGGTCGTCATCCCATCATGACCCACTGCTATTGGCGTGAAGGCGGCGAGCGCTTTGCCAATGTGAACATCATGGGCGTCATCCACGGCACCGACAAAGACACCGTCCTCACCCACAAGGCCGCCATCGACAAACACCTCGCCGACATCCACATCCCCCTGCTCTACACCAACGTCTTCTGGGGCGGTCGCAGTGAGATCAAGCCCAGCGAGATCAGTCCCATCATCTACAAGCAGTTCCACGAGCAGTGGAAGGATGTCGCCGGACCGGTGATTTGAGGCATGTCTTGACCTTCCGCATTCAGGCTCTACTCTCAATCCTCTCCAAAACGGGGGCGTACTGGTTTCGACGGGTAGCCTGAGTTCGGAGCTGCATGCCGAGGATGATTCGTTGGCCTCGTTAAAATCGCGGATCAAAAACATAAATGTGAACTCTAACGAGCTCGCTCTCGCGGCTTAAGCCCCGCGACGTCACGCAGGCGATGTCTGGTAGCCTGCCTGACGACACTACCAGGCTGGTTGAATCACCGGGCGACCGGGTGACCAACGAGATCCAACAGGACGCTGGGTGAAGAGTAGGCCGTCTCAAGCCGCCTCCCGCCGAGATCAAACATGAGACTGAGCATGGAGACGCTGCGGATAACGGTTGTTCGGACAGGGGTTCAACTCCCCTCGCCTCCACCACCTTGATTTACAAGGTGGTGGACACCTGAAATGGCGAAACTAAGAACAAAGCTAAGAACATGTTCGCCTAGATTCGAAGATGTTTCTCAGTCATATTTCAGCCCAACGGATGCCTACTTTGGCTTGGTATCCTGGTGTCTAGAAAATATATTTTGTCCGACGATCTACCAGCATGTTCGGGGATGTTTGAGGCTCTTGACTGAATCAAAATGAGCT
>JBJONJ010000460.1:0-5131 GCA_046051905.1 Verrucomicrobiota bacterium | reverse complement strand
CCGCACACTCGCGAGAACAGGTATATTGAATGGGGCGAAGGCTGGTCAGACTTTCATAGACAATCTGTGTGACTTGACCGCCCCTAATTCGGGCACCAAATCGACTAAATGTTGATTTGGTGCCTGAGAACGGCGCAGAACTTCAGGCACGAAATCGACGTCGCCGCAGGCAATAACCACCGCCGCCTCCCGTTCATGCACCATGCGCCGCGTTTTTCTTCTCTGTCTCTTCGTCCTCAGCCCTTCGCTCTACGCTCAAAAGGCCGCCACACCGCCGCCGACCAAGCCGCCGCTGGTCAGCGTGGATATCACGAAGCTGCCGGAGGGCGCGACGCATCTCGATCTGTGGCTGCTGTGCGGGCAGTCGAACATGAAAGGACGCGGGGTGATGCCGGAGGAGCCGAAGCAGGACCCGCGCATCATCATGATGCACAAGATGGACGACCAATGGTATCTCGCGCGGCATCCGCTGCACCTCACGGGCGACGCGAAGACCTTCCAAGGCCACGACAACGCCGGCGTCGGCCCAGGCTTGGCCTTTGCGGAGGTGCTGGCCGCGCAGGACAAGACGGCGGCGATGGGGCTGGTGCCTTGTGCAGTCGGTGGATCGTCGATCAAGCTCTGGCAGAAGGGCGCGAAGCTCTATGACGAAGCCCTTCGCCGCGCGAAACTCGCCCTGCAAACCACCGCACCGGTCAAAGCCCGTCTCCGCGGCATCCTCTGGCTGCAAGGCGAGGCGAATGCGAACGCGCAGGACCGCCCGCAGTATGCGCAGCAGCTCCGCTCGATGATCGAAGCCTTCCGCACCGACCTCGCGATGCCGGACCTGCCCTTCATCGCCTGCACCATCGGCGAAATGCAGCCCGAGCCGCGCCTCACCGATATCAAGGCGATGAACGAGCTCCTGCTCGTCCTGCCGAAAAGCGTCCCACACACCGCCTGCGTCGATGCCCGCGATTTGAAGACCCACATCGGCGACAGCGTGCATTTCGACACCGCGGCGCAAAACGAGATCGGGCGGCGATTTGCCAAAGAAGCGGCCCATCTGCCGGGGCGCTGAACTTATGCCTTCGCCAGCACGACCTCGTAGCCGTAGATCTCGCGGAAGAGATCGCACTTCGAGTCGATGGCGATCTGCTCGATGGTGTTGTCATCGACACCCTGGGTGAGGATGCGCAGGCGCGGACCTTCGGGGCGGAGCTGGATGGATTTGATGCGCTGGGCGTGGCTGCGGTCGAGCGAATCGGCGATGCGCAGCAGCGCGGCGAGCTTCAGCACGATCATGCGGTCCTCGCGGCTGAGGTCGGAGAAGGTGGGATGGTTCGGCTCCGGATTATAACGGCGGTGGTAGCGGGCGAGCAGCGCCACGAGCTCGCGGTCCTGCGTGCTGAGACCGAAGATTTCCGTGTGCAGCAGGATGTAGAGACTGTGCTTGTGATGCTCCCGCGGGCTGATGAACATGCCCACCTCATGCAGCGTGGCGGCCACGCGGAGCACGAGCTCATACTTGGGATCGAGCCCGTGCAGGTGCTGGAGCTCACGGAAGAGCTGCTGGGCAAACAGAGCGACGTGATCGGCATGCTTGCGGTCAGTTTTATACCTCAAACCGATCTCGCAGGCGGACTGCATGACTTCCTCCTGGAAGACGACGGTGCGGGAACCGGCGGTCATGAGGTCGAGCATGAGCTCGAAGTGGAAATCGCCCTCCGGGACCCAGATGGATTGATCGCCAAAACGCTTCGCAAGCGCGAGATTTGTCTGCAAGGCGGGCACGATACCCTCGCCGCCGGTGTAATGGACGTGCAACTCACGCACGAGCTGGTCGGGACTCATGCGGGCGAGCTTTTCAGTGAGACGGGCGAGATCGTCCTCACGCACTTGATAGGACCCTTGGCGGCCTTTGGTGAGCCTAGGAGCCACGCTCTGGATTTCCGCGCCGATGGCCACGTGGTGGTCGATTTTGTGCCCGGAGTAGTCCTGGGCGAGGTGATCGACGACACCGCGAATCTGCTCCTCGAGATGCACCATGACCTGCGGAGCCATGTCATCGCTGCCGGAGACGGCCTCACGGGCGCGAAAGATGCCGAGACGGTAGTTCGAGTAGGCCGCGAGGCGTCCCTGGTCGAAGTACATGGCGCGGGTGTTTCCGGGGCCGATGTGGGTGACAAAGGTGCGGCCCTCGGCGAGTCGCGGGTTCTTTTGCAGGAGGCGCTGGGCGATCTGGAAAACGAGCCGCGTCATGCTGCCGTCGTCGATCAGCGCAGGCGTGATGCCGGTCTGGATTTGCAGGCGGTTGAGGAAGATCTCGTGGTTCGATGCTTCGGCGAGGATGTTCGTGGTGAAGAGCCGCACCTGCGTGATCGGGATGCCCAGCTCTCGCGTGGTCTGCAAAAAGTCACGCAAGATGGCCACCGCCTGCTCGACGGTGCTCCGCGTGATGCTGCCGCCGCGGAAGATGTCCCGCGCCAGCGGCAGCGGACGGTCGAGATACTCCACATCCTCCCGCTGAAGCCTTTCCGAACCTCTCAAGCCGAGCACCATCGAGACCGAGGCTGCTCCGACGTAGATGACGGCATGCTCGGGAGCGGGGGTGGAGGGAGTTTTCGGTGTGGGCAGGGACATGGAGGAATGACGAATGGAGAATGACGAATGATGAAACAAGGCGGAATGACGATTCTTCGTCATTCGAGCACTCGTCATTTGGCATTGCGGAGCCAGGCGACGCTTCCCGCCGCCACCGCCTGCCCACCGAGCCTGGCGACGGTGTATTTCACACCTTTGGCGAGCTCAGGGATGGCATAACGCTCGACTTCTTCCTTCAAAAGCTGGACGTACAGGCCGGGCAGCTCCTCAACGAGACCGCCACCGAGGGTGATTTGATCGGGCGCGAAGAGATTGACGATCATGGCCACGCCCATGCCGAGGTAGCGAACGGAATTGCGGAAGAGGATCATCGTGGCCTCCTCGCCACCATGGAAGGAATTCGCGAGCGCCTTGCTGCGGATGTCACGCAGAGCGCCTTGCGTTTTGCGGTCGAGCTCAGGTGCCTGGCCCCGGTAGCAGGCCACGCCGGCCGCGGAAGCCAGCGCGAGGCGGCTGGTGAGGTCCTCAAGGATCACCGCACCAAATTCCGTGCTACCCAAATGCGTTCCAGGAAGCATCACATTGCCGAGTTCCATGGCGGAGATTGTTTTGCCCATGACAAGCTTTCCATCATACACAAAGCCCGCGCCCACGCCGGTGCCTGGAAAGACGCCGAGCAGCGAGCGAGCACCTTTGCCAGCGCCGAGAACGTATTCGCCATAGGTGCCGGCATCCACGTCGTTGAGCACGGCGACAGGAGCCTTGAACTCGGTTTCGAGGATTTTGCGCAGTGGCATGTTTTTCCAGCCAAGGTTCGGCGCGAAGAGGAGGACGCCTTTCTCAGGATTCACCAGCCCGGGGCAACCGATGCCGATGCCCTGGAGGCCTTTGGGATCCACACCCGCATTCTCGATGGCCTCATGGATGGCGTTGAGGATCTTCTTCTTGCCCTTCAACTGGCCGTCACTGCCATTGGTCGATTTGCGGGCGCTGCCGAGCACTTTATAGTTCTTGTCGAGCACCGTGGCCATCATCTTCGTGCCGCCGAGATCGAAGCCGATCCAGAAGGGCACATTGAGGATTTTCTTTTGGGTGGCCTTGGCGGCCTTGGTAGCAGATTTATTGGCGTGCATCACCATGCATGTCACACGGGGCACCGGCTCCGAGCAAGTGACATTTGGTGCCAAGCATGGGTCTCGATGCGCTCCCGATGCTCACGGCGTGATGGTCACGCCGAGTTTGAAGAACCTTGCCAGCTGGCCGTTCACCTCGGGATACGACACGCAGGCAGCCTGATAGATGCCGTCATCCGCGAACACGGCGGGCGTATCGCTGCAGGCCTCCGAGGTGCCGAGACCGGCACCGCAGTTGAGTTGGTTGCCTGCAAAAGCCAACGTGCGGGTTACGGCGCTAATCGTGAGGCCTGTCAGGTTCACACCGACATTTTCCGCCGTGGTAGCATCGGGGGCGGCCAATGTGATTAGCGTGTTCGTGCCGCAGCTGATGCTCTTGCCGCTCTGGAACTGCACGGCGATCGGTGCGCCAGTTGGCGTTGATGGCGGCTTTAGAGTGGCTCTGGTGGCAGCCACATTGGTCGCTACAAACATGGCGGCAGTGGTGCGGCGAGCTTGACGTAGTCGTGCTTGATGTCGCTGTGCTGCTACCGTCATGCTGCGGGATGTGGTGGTGCTGGCTGCGTCATGCCAGGCCGCCTAGCGTCCCGTCATGTAAATTGTTCACATAAATGGAACATGATGTTGAATGGGGCATGACTCTTCGTGGCCGCCCCGTCGTAAAGATCCAGCCATAGGCTGCCACAAGGGCGCACTCACTGGAGCACCCGGCAAATGGCCAAAGCTCATGGCGTTTCCCATGAGTCGGTTTCACGTATCTGGAAAGCTTTCGGTTTGAAGCTACATCGCACAGAGAGCTTTCAACTCTCCAATGATCCCTATTCTGTGGAGAAGGTCCGTGATGTTGTTGGCCTCTACATGAGCCCGCCGGAGAATGCGCTGGTGCTTTGCGTGGATGAAAAGAGCCAGATCCAGGCTCTGCAACGCAGCCAGCCCATCATGCCGCTACGTTCCGGGAGCATTGAGCGGCACACTCCTGAATACTTCCGGCATGGAACTCTGTCCTTGTTTGCGGCACTGGATGTGAAGAAAGGCCAGGTCCTGGGCAATTGCTACCAGCGCCACCGCACCGAAGAGTTCCTCTCATTGCTCAAACAGATCGAAAAGCATGTGTCGGCGGATGTGGCAGCAGGCAAAAGCATCCATCTCATTTTGGACAACTACTGCACACACAAGGCCGCCAAGGTCATGCGCTGGCGGGTCAAACGCCCACACTGGCATCTGCACTTCACGCCCACACACGCTTCCTGGCTCAATCAGGTCGAGCGCTTCTTTGCCAGCATCACCAATGAGGCGATCCGCAGAGGCAACTTTCACAGTGTTGGCGAACTCAAAGAAGCCATTGATCAATACCTCAGCGCCCACAACCAGCAGCCCAAACCTTTTCGGTGGACTGCTGACGCGAACACCATCCT
>JBJONJ010000459.1:0-13959 GCA_046051905.1 Verrucomicrobiota bacterium | reverse complement strand
TCGAGATCAAGCCTGCCGCTCCCGCCACGCCGGGCGCGCAATAATCGCACCTATCGCCCCTGACCGCCGTGCCGCGTTTCACGCTTGAGGACCTAGGTTGGAACGCTTTTTTCGCCAAGCAGTTCGAGCCCCATGCCGTCGAAGGCTGGAGGCCCGCACGCCTGATCCGCGACAACAAGATCTCCTACGGGGCTCTTCTGGACGATGGAGCCGGTGGTTTTGATGAGCTGGAGGTGATTCTCAGTGGGAAAGTCTATCACGATGCCGCCACCGATGCCGACCTGCCTGCTGTGGGGGACTGGGTGGCCCTTGATGTCGGCCCAGAGGGCACGGACACCGTGATCCGTGCTCGTTTGTCCAGGCAGACCTGCTTTTCACGCAAAGCGTCCGGCCTCAGCACCGAGGAGCAGGTCATCGCCGCCAATGTGGACACCGTCATCGTCATCACCGACGCGGAGACGGATTTTAATCTGCGGCGGCTGGAGCGTTACTTTGCCCTCATCGCCCGCAGCGGCGCAGAAGCCGTTGTGGTGATCAACAAAACCGACCTCACGACGAAGGAGCAAAATGAGCAGGCCGCCGCCGCCATTCGTGAGCTGAATCCGCACGCTCATGTGCATCTCACCAGCGTCATCAAGCGCAAGGGCATCAAGACGGTCCGCGATTACCTGAAGCGCGGCAAGAGCGTGGCCTTCATCGGCTCCAGCGGCGTGGGCAAATCCGCCATGGTCAACCTGCTCCTCGGCGAGGAATGGCAGTGGACGGATGAAGTGAACGAGAAGACCGGCCGCGGCCGGCATACCACCACCGCGCGTGAGTTGATCGTGCTTGACGGCGGCGGCATCCTCATCGACAACCCCGGCATCAAGGAGGTGCAGATGTGGACGGACGAAACCACGCTGCGGGAACGCTTTGCCGACATCGACCAGATCGCGCTCGGCTGCCGGTTTGGCGATTGCAAGCACGGCAAGGACGCTGGCTGTGCCATCCGCGCCGCCGTGGAGGCTGGAACGCTCGATGCCGCCCGCTACGAGGGCTATCTCAAGCTCGAGGAGGAGATCGCCGAGCTGCGCAAGAAGCGCAAAAAGCGTCAGATGACCGTCGAACGTGTCTTCAAACGCGATCACAAGATCAAGGCCCGCAACCGCGAGGACCGTCGTGACATCGAGCGGAACCTCCGCCCTTCACGGCATGACTTTCGTGAGGGTTGAGCTGCTGGCTCGCTCATCACCCGCGCAGCACGAGCCGCTCGCGATGTAGCAGTCATCACAGATCATCTCATCGCACACTTTGACCGCGCCAAGGCGTCCGCAGCGGTCGCAGGCAGCTTCGGGTTGCTCCAGGGCAGGGGAGGCGGCATAGGCGGGCGGTTCGTCCATGCGTCATTTATTCCTCGCCCTCCTCGTCGCGCAATCGCTCCTCGCGCAAAACACCGATCCCTTTCCCACCCCGCCGAATGTGAAAGGCCTGCAGGTGCAGATGGTCGATGACGCGCTGAAGCTCGGCATCCATCACGCGGGCATCAACATCAACCTCACCGCGCTCTACACCGCGAAATCCAAGCCGGAAAAGGGCGACTTCGTCTGGAACGACGCCTACCTCGCGTCCCTCGACCGCCAGATCAAGCCGCTCTCCGACAAGGGCATCCTCGTCTATCTCATCGTCATCGCCTACCCGTCGAAAAATCCCGCCATCGACGCCGTCACGCTGCATCCCGGCCATCGCAAAGACTACAAGTTCACCGTTGCCGCGCCGAACACCACGAACGCGTTCTTCCCCGCCGTGATGAACCTCCTCGCTGAGCGATGGAGCGGGTCGCATCCTGCGCATGGCCGCATCTGGGGCTGGATCATTGGCAACGAGGTGAACTCCCACTGGCTCTGGAACAACATGGGCCTCGCCCCGCTGGAAACCGCCGCCTCCGAATACGAAAAGGCCGTGCGCCTCGCTCACACCGCCATCCGCCGCCATTCGCAAAACGCCCGCGTGTATCTCTCCTTTGACCATCATTGGGCCATCGGCATGCATGGCATCAGCCCGCAGGAGGCCGTGCCTGGCCGCGACTTCATCGACACCTTTGCGCGACTCGTCCGTGAACGCAGCGATTTCGACTGGCACATCGCCTGGCATCCTTATCCGGAAGACCTCGGCAATCCGCGTGCGTGGGCGGACAAAAACGTCACGCATGCCGATGACACCATCAAAGTGACCTTCAAGAACCTCGACGTGCTGCCGAAGCATCTCGAACGCCCCGAGCTGCTCTTCGCAGGCAAGCCCCGCCGCATCATTTTGAGCGAGCAGGGCTTTCAAACCCTGCTCACACGCGATGGCGAGCAGCTCCAGGCCGCCGCCTATGCCTACGCCTGGGAAAATATTGCCACGCTGCCCTCCGTCGATGCCTTCATCTACCATCGCCATGTCGATCACGCCCATGAAGGCGGCGTGCGCTTCGGCCTCTGGCGGAACGCCCCGCACTCCGTGGCCGATCCGCATTCGAAAAAGCTCCTCTATGAGCTCTTCAAGAAAGCCGGCACTCCGGCTTGGCGAGAAGCCGCTGACAAGCTGCTGCCGGTGACGGGCTTGAAGGCCTGGACGGATGGGTGAGCGTTTGTTTTAAGCAGACAGCACCCGCTCCACCGTGCGTCGTGTGGCTCCCGCGTGAACCTGAAGCGCCTGATGGCCGTTGCGGGCTAGATCACCGGGAGACTTCAGCAGGCTGTCGAGTTGCATTTCGAGGTCGTCGAAGTCGCGGACCTGCATGGCACCGCGATGGCGCAGCAGCAGATCGACCAGCGGGGTGAAGTTTTCCATGTGTGGACCAAAGAGCACGGGTTTGCCTGCAAAGACCGCCTCGGTGGGATTTTGACCGCCTTCGGCCAGAAAGCTTTTTCCAATCACCACAAGCGTGGCGAGGTGCTGCCAGGCGGCGAGCTCGCCGGTGGAGTCGATCAGCAGGCAGGCTCCCTCATCCACGCGTGCGCCTTCCTGCGAGCGACGGGCCGCGTGAAGGCCGATGGATTGCAGCGAGGCCACGATCTCCGCCGCCCGCTCGACATGGCGCGGCACGATGAGCAAGACGAGACGAGGGTGACGAGCTTTGAGCTTCTGAAACACTTTCGCGATCTCCACCTCCTCCCCGTCGTGAGTGCTTGCGGCGAGCAACACGGGCCTTCCGGGCTCGATGCCGCGCTCGTGAAGGAGTTGGCGCAGGGCCTCGATCTTCGCCGCGGGCACCTCGGAGCCATCGGGATCGTATTTCACGCTGCCGGTCAGGTGGATGAGCGAGGCATCGAGGCCAAAGGATTGCCAGCGAGCCACATCATCGGTCTCCTGGACGAGGATCTGCCGCAGTAGACCGTAAACTGGACGCACAAGAAACCGCAGTGCCTTCAGCCGCCGGGCACTGCGTGGCGAGAGACGGGCATTCACCAGCGAGACCGGAACGCCTTCGAGCGAGCAGGTGCGCACGAGATTCGGCCACACCTCCGCTTCGACGAGCACGAGTTGCGTGGGGCGGATCACATCGAGCATGCGCTTTGGAACGCCGGGAAGGTCGATGGGGCTGTAAAGGGCCACGACACGGCCCGCGTGCTGCTTCTCGCATTCCTTTGCCAAGGCGTGTCCAGTCGGCGTGGTGCTGGTGAGCACGATGCTGGTGTCTGGCGAGGCGAGCAGGAGGCTCTTGATGAGCTTTCGCGCCACATTCACCTCACCCACGCTCACGGCGTGCATCCACAGGCGGCCTTTGTCACGCGGCAGTTCCTCGATGGCGGCCTGCGTCTCGCGTGAGTGAAGGCCGATGCGCTGCGCCAAGTCCTGCCAGCGTCCACCACGACGGCGCATCTTCACGATGGCTCCGGGAAGCATGCAAAGGAGGCCGAAAGGCAGGAGGAGGTTGTAGAGCGTGAAGGGGAGCAAGATGGAGCCGTCTTGTGAAACGGGATGACGGGATGGTCAACAAGGTCAATGAGGTCAAGATGGTCAAAGAGGGCGCGTTTTGACCTGATTGACCGAACTGACCTGATTGGCGCCGCCTCACGCAATCTCCAGCCTGCCCGTGCTGTCGCCGACCCGCTCCGCAGGCACGCCCATGCGATCCAGCATGCTGAGGTAGAGATTCGTCATTGGCGTGTCGGTGGACAGCACCTGGCGTTTGCCATGCGTAATGGTGCCATTGCCGCCGCCGGCGAGCAGGATGGGGAGGTTGTTGTGGTTGTGCCGGTTGCCATCGCCGATGGCGCCGCCGAAGACGATCATCGAGTGGTCGAGCAGCGTGCCCTCGCCTTCCTTGATGGACTTCATCTTGTCGAGGAAGTAGCCGAACTGGCGCAGGTAGAACTGGTCGATCTTCGCGATCTTGGCGAGCTTTTGCGGATCGCTCTGGTGATGGGAGAGGTAGTGGTGCGCATCGGGCACGCCGATCTCGGGGAAGGAGCGGTTGCTGCCGTCGTGGGCGAGCATGAAGGTGCTGATGCGTGTGGTGTCCGTCTGGAAGGCGAGCACGAGCAGGTCAAACATGGCGCGGATGTGCTCCTCGTAGCTTTCGGGGATGCCCTCAGGCACTTTCACATCGGGCATCTCGGTGCGGAATTTCTCCGCCCGCTCGATGCGGGTCTCGATGTCGCGCACGGCGGCGAAGTACTCGTCGATCTTACGACGGTCATTGGTGCTGACCTTGCCCTGCAGGCTCTTCGCTTCGTCGAGCACGGTGTCGAGGATGCTCTTTTGCATCCGCTGCTGGCGCTTCGCATCCGCACCGTTGCCAGCGGAGGCACCGAGGCCGAAGAGGCGCTCAAACACGAGTCGCGGGTCCATTTCGGGAGCCATGGGCATGGTCTCGTTTTTCCACGCGAGGTTAAACTGGTAGGCGCAGGAGTAGCCGCTGTCGCACTTGCCGGAGGAGCGCTGGCCATCGGTGCTCAGCTCGAGCGAGGGCAGGCGGGTGAGGTGACCGATTTTTTGCGCGGCGATCTGGTCCACGGAGATGCCGAGGTGAATGTCCGCCCCGGCGGTTTTCTTCGGCATGCAGCCGGTGAGGAAGGTGGCCACGGCGCGGGCGTGGTCGCCGCCGCCGTTGCCATGCGAGTGCGCCCAGTCCTGCATGAGGCCGGAGACGACGGTGAAGTCCTCGCGATTCTTTTCGAGGGTCTTCAGCGAGTTGGAGAGCGTGTAGCCCTTGCCCTCGCCAGTGGGGAACCACTCGTCCACGTTCACGCCGTTCGGGATGTAGAGCCAGGCGGCACGCAGGGGCTTGGCGGGGGCTTTTTTCGCCTCCGCGGCGAAGGCGCGGAAGCCGAGCGATTCGAGGAAGGGCAGGCTCATGGCCGTGCCGAGTCCGCGCAGGACATGGCGGCGTCTCACGCCATGCGAGGCGAGGGCGGTTTCGCGAAAGGGGTTCATAGGTTTTGGGGGGTAAATGGGATACGAGCAGGAATCAGGCAAACTTTCCTTCGCAGAAGGCCGCTCCGTGGATGTGAAAGTAGTTGATAAACGGGCGGCGAGCGGCCCGATTAAGCCCGCCTCTCCCGCAGCCCCCGTTTCAAACTTCCCGCACCCCCATGAAGAAGTTCCTCTTCACCGTCTTCCTCGCTCCAAGTTTCATCGCATCGGCTCAAGATGCCACGACCCCGGCAGCACCCGCGACACCCGCCGCTCCGGCGGCAGCCCCCGCGACGACGAAGGATCCCTCGATGGGCGAACTGCTCATCAAGCCTGCCGCGGACAATCCGATGATGTTTGACCAGGCGGAACTCACCGTGAAGCCCGGACAGAAGGTGAAGCTCACCTTCGACAACCCCGTGCAGCCGAATGTGCAGGGCCTGCCGCACAATTGGGTGCTCGTGAAGCCCGGCAAAGAGGCCGTCGTGGGCAATGCCGCCCTCGCCATGGCCGCCGATCCGAAAGCCATGCAGAAGCACTACATTCCCACCGGTGCCGATGGAGGCGTCCACGTGGACATCCTCGCGCACACCACGCTCGTGCAGCCCGGCACGAAGACCGAACTCGAATTCACCGCCCCGGCCGAAGCGGGCGATTACCCCTACATCTGCACCTTCCCCGGCCACTTCCTCCTCATGAAAGGCACCCTTCACGTGAAGTGATACCTCATCCCTTATCCCTCATCCCCAACCCACACCCCAGCATGAAACGCCGTTTCTTCACCACATTCGCCCTTCTCACCCTCGCTGCTGCCCCGCTGCTCGCTCAGGACGCCGCCATCATTGACGCAGGCGGTCTCAAATTCAAATACAGCTCCCCTTGGATGCTCTCCGACACGCCCGGCATGATGCGCGTGGCCACCCTCCTCGCGAAGGCTGAAGGCGCGGACAAGCCGCTCGAAGCCGCTTTCTACGTCTTCCCCGGCGGTGGCGGTGGTGTCGAGGCCAACGTCAGCCGCTGGCTCGGCCAGTTCGCCACGAAGCCCGAGTCGAAGACCGAGGAGATCGCCGCCGGTGATCAGAAGATCACGCTCGTGACCGCCACCGGCACCTTCAACGACGGCCCGCCCATGGGTGCCAAGACCCCGAAGGAAAACTACACCCTCCTCGGTGCCATCGTCCCCACCGCCGATGGGAACAACGTCTTCATCAAGCTCACCGGCCCGAAGGACGCCATCAGCAAGCTGAGTGACAGCTTCCGCGCGATGATCACCAGCCCCTTCACGAAGTAATAGGCATCCTCCTCCTCCTCCGACTCCTCCCAAACGCCGCCGCGGTCCACCCCGGCGGCGTTTTTGTTGTTAGGCAGTGTTTGAAAACCCAAGGTGCGCGGATCTTGCAAGGCGCATCTGGAGTATGTTGTTCACGCTTTAGCGTGAGCTGCCTTTTGGCACGCTGAAGCGTGAACAACATACATTGAGGCTTTCAAACACGGCCTAGCCAAAATCCGCCCACAGCCCGCCTTTGCTCCGCGCCAGCCTTTCGGCTATTCCAAGCCCGCATGTCTCGCCTTCTCACCCTTCTGTCCTTTGCGTCCCTTCTGTCCCTCGGACACGCCTTGGACATTCCTATCACCCCAGAACTTCCTCCGCACGCCGCTTTGAAGAAGCTCCGTGAGGCCCGCAAAGCCGGAGACGCCTCCCCTGCCACGATTCATTTCCCCGAAGGCACCACCGAGCTGCTCACGCCGCTGACACTCGAAGCGCAGGATTCCAATCTCACCCTCACCGGCACGAAGAGCACCCTCATCGGCGGCCCCCAAGTCACCGGCTGGGAAAAACACAGCGGCGAGATCGTCAAAGCGGATGTCTCCAAGCTCCTCCCGAAAGGCTTCCTGCCGAAACAACTGCTCTGCGAGGGCGAACGCCAGATCCTCGCTCGTTATCCGAACTTCGACGCCAAGGACCCGCTGTATGGCGGTTGGGCCTTTGTGGCTGCTTTTCCGCCCGCAGGCGCACCCGAGGGCCATCTTTGGAAACGCACGCTCTTCGTGAAGCCCGAAGACGTCCGCACCTGGGCACATCCCGAAGACGTGGAGCTCGACATCTTCGCGCAATACGGCTGGTGGAACTTCATCGAGCCCGTCGCCTCGCTCGATCCTGCCACGCGACTGCTCACGCTGAAAAAAGACTGCTCCTACGACCTCCACCCGCACAACCGCTACCACTTCCAAAACGCCCTCGAAGAACTCGACGCCCCCGGCGAGTGGTTCTACGACAAGCACAGCGGCGTGCTCTACTTTTGGCCGCTGACAAGTGATGCGGGCACTCCTGCCCGCAAAGACAGCGCTGACACTGCGGACAAGAGTGTCCGCATCACTTCAGACATCCGCATCCCCCTCGCCGATGCCTTCTTCAAAATCAAAGGCGCCAAACACATCACCATCCGCGACCTCACACTCACCGGCTGCCACGGCAGCGCCATCACCTTCGAGCGGGCGGAGGATTGCGTCGTCGAGAAGTGCGTCATCACCAAGGTTGGCGCTTTCCACGGCAGCGGTGTCGGCGTCAGCGATGGCAAAAACGTGCGCGTCTCCCGCTGCGAGATCAGCTTCACCGGCAGCAACGGCGTCAGCCTCAGCGGGGGCGATCGCAAAACGCTCACCGGACCCGGCCATGCCGTCGAGGACTGCCACATCCATCACATGGGCGTCTTCAACAAGAACGCTTGCGGTGTCGCCATGTATGGCGTGGACAATGCCGTGCGGCATTGCCTCATCCACGACGGCCCGCGCATGGGCGTGCAGATGAGCGGGAACAACCTCATCGTCGAATACAACCACCTCCATCACCTCTGCCTCGAGACGCAGGACGGCGGCGCGATCTACACCGGTGGTCGCGATTGGATCAGCAGCCGCGGCAGCAAGTGGCGCTACAATTTGATCCACGACGTCATCGGCTGCGGCCAGGAGGCAGGCGGCTTGAAGCATCCGTGGTTCACCTTCGGCCTCTACCCCGACGACAACTCCGGCGGCCTCGACATCATCGGCAACATCGTCTTCCGCGTCGCCCACACGCCCATCCATTTGCACAACGCCCGCGATTGCCTCGTCGAAAACAACATCTTTGCCCTCGGCGGCAAATTTCAGTTCGATCTGCACGGCTGGACCAAGGAGCACCGCTTTTACACCAACCATCTCGAAACCATGATCAAAGGCTACGAATCCGTCGCCGGTCAGCTCGCCTGGACCAGCATGCGCGGCATGGAACTGCATCCCAAAGACGCCATCCGCGACGACGGCACCATGATGAGCGGCAACAGCTTCCAGCGAAACATCCTCTTCAGCGACACCCCCGGCGTGAAGTATGGCGACATCCGCCACGCCACCGCCAAGTGGAACACCCTTGATCACAACCTCGCCTGGAACGGCAGCCATCCCGTCGTCACCGGCATCAACAAAGTCGGCCCCGACAAGCCCGGCGGGCCGCTGCTCACCGAAAACTTCGACCGCGTCGCTAATGGCAACCCCATCAAGGGCTGGGGCTTCAACCATCGCCCCAACAAAAACGTGCAACTCGTGGGCGCCGACGGCGCGTTGCGAGCCGACTGCGCCCTCGGCACCGATCCCGGCAATCCCAAGACCGTCTTCCACGGCCCCGATGTGCCCATCACACCCGGAGCCGCCTACCGCGTCAAACTCCGCGTCAAATCCACCGAACCCACCGCGAAAATGAGCCTCGCCCTCGCCACCTTCAAAAACGGCGAAGGCTACTGGCAAACCCAAGGCACCAGCATCACCGCCACCCAGGAATGGACCGAAGTCGAAGCCACCGGCCGCATGCCCCGCGAAAACGAAGCCACCTGGAAACCCTGGATGACCCACTTCTGGCTCCGCATCGACTGCCACGAGCCAACGGGCCAAATCTTCATCGACGACCTCCGCCTCACCGAATGCGAACCCCTCGACGAATGGACCTCCTGGCAAGCCGAAGGCTGGGACCAACACAGCCTCATCGCCGATCCGCTCTTCGTGGATTGGAAAAACGATGATTTCCGTCTGAAGCCTGAGTCACCAGCATTCCAGCTCGGTTTTGAAGCGATCCCGGTGGAGAAGATCGGCGTGAGGGAGTAACAGGAATCAAACTTCACCCTAACATAAGTCTGCCGCCAAAACTCAAGACACAGGTAATAGCACGATTTGACGATCTTATTCGTGATGCCCAGAACGTGCTGTCCAAGTGCCAGGTGATTCCACCGCACAGCCAAGGCAGTGTGCATATAGCTTACACCACCTACAATTGGGACCAGCAACAGTTCGCAAAGTGGAAAACCACCTGTGTTAACTTCTTCAAGCTATTGCATGTGGTTCTAGCGAAGCTGAATTCACAAATTGAAGTTTATGAAAGCGCGAGCGGCGAAAAATACCAAGTCGAATACTGCTACGGAATGCTGCAAGCTTGACGAGATGACTTTGAGAAGGGATTTCTTGATGACCTATTAATTCGAGCAGAGGCTGAAGTTGCGAGTGATTACCTTGGGCAAGCAACCGAGATGCTAAAAAACGGAGGTTCCGGAAAGTATGATCACGTTCCTGCGGCTGTTTTGGCTGGAGCAGTTCTCGAAAAGGGCCTGCGTACAATCTGCTCCCAGCAACAGCCTGAGATTTCAACTGTTTCGCCAAAAGGTGAGCCGAAAACGATGAATCCGCTCATCGACGATCTCAAAAAAGCTGGCGTATTTAATGAATTAAAGGCCAAACAACTTCGGAGTTGGGCTGATGTTCGAAACAAGGCTGCACATGGAGAGTTTGACCAATTCAATAGAACGGATGTCGAACAGATGATGATCGGGGTAACGAATTTTCTCGCCGACCACATTGGTTAACTTCGGTTATCACTCAACGCTCGAAGTAAACGGATTGATGATCTGAAGCCCCGTGATGTGTTTGAAGTCGCCCTCGTTTCGCGTGACGAGCGGCAGGCGATACTCCAAGGCCGTGGCGGCGATGATCGCATCTCCCAGCTTCATGCTGTTCTGCTGCCGCAGTTGGATGGCTCTCTGGATAATTTCTTCGTCCAAGGGCAATTCCGTGGTGTTGGCGACGAGTGTGTGAAGCTCCGCCTGACGTTGAACGGGCAGCAGCCCAAACTTGGGGAATCCCAACACCTCAATTCGTGTCACGCTGGCGATCATCGCATCCGGTCTGCGTGCGAAAGGCAGGCAGAGCGTATCGCCGGGTTCTGCGGCGTAGATGAGAATGTTGCTGTCGCAGATCATGAAATCACTCCCGGCCAGGAAGCGCCACGTCCTCGCGGATTTCCCGCTGCCAAGCCACGGGGTCAGGGATCACATCCTTCAGCCCGCCCAGCGCCCGGATGGCCTCAAAAGCCGCCGCACGCTTCGCCAGCATCTCCGGCGTGGCGGTGGGGATCACACGTTTGGGTTTCGGCGACGCTCCATTCGGCACCGATAGCAGCACATGGGCACGTCCCGGCTTCAGCCATTCCGGCAGCGGCGAAAGCAGCTTCAAGCTGCCATCGGCGCTGACTTCGACATCGGTTTCCAAGGTGTTCATGCCGCCAGTGTAGGCGATTCACCCGAAATCGTCCAGCCTGTGAATGGGGCGGCGTGAGGTGGTGACGGAATCATCTAACCGCTGATCCCAAGCCGTGTTCTGGCATAAGCGTTTCGCAGGCTGCTCGAAAGCCCCAGATCGGTGGCACTGCCCCCGACGACACCTACTGCTGGGCCTTGGCTATAGCCCGGACCAGTGGGCCGGATCGGGTGCGTTTGAGGTGTTTTCAGCAGGCTGTTCGTCTGCTTCTAATCAGCGGTTCAAACCCGACTGGAGGCTTAAGCGAACCAAGGTTTGGCGGGAAGAGGCGTGGGAAACCTTTTCGACAGGAGAATGGGGACAGGAGAATCCCAAGCCTCATTCTTCTGCCCCCATTCTTTTGTCGATGGCCATCCACTCGCGCATTTCGCCCGGCCGCTTCAAAACCAGTTCATCCCTGAACCGGAAAGGATAGGCAGCAGAATGGGGGCAGTAGAATGAGGCGGATCCAAAACCATTCTCTTGCCCCCATTCTTTTGCCTGAATTCCATCCCTCTACAGCCAAACCACCTGATCACCCACCTCAGCGCCGCAGCGTGTCCCGGATAGCTCCACTGGGCTTCTTTCTTGCTCTCTGCCTCGGCTGAGAGAGGGGGGCAGAGCAAGAGCATGAGCAAGATGGCTGCTCGGGATACCGAATCGCGGACTTCAGCGGAGGACGTTGTCGCTGAGCACGCGGATCTGATCGGTGACGGAGTCCCACTGCAGCTTGGCTTCATGATCGATGAAGTCGTCCCCTTTGATGGTGGCGTAGCTGAGGGTGAATTCGAGGGCGTCGCCCTTCCAGCCGTTGATTTCGGTGAAGAAGCCCGCGGCTCCGGCGATTTCGGCTTCGGGGTGGCCGACAGCCTTGCACAACTCCGCCATGCTGAGCTGGCGCAGGCCTTTGCCATGCTGCCAGAACCATAGCAGGGAGACCTTGCGAAACTGGATCATGTCCATCGCGACGACATCTTTCTTGGGATGCCATTGCACGGTGCTGCCGAACTCCTCATTGCCGTAGGCAGAGGCCATTTTGATCTCGCTGGGATGCCCCAGCAGTTCCTCGGTCATGGTGGTGGTGTCGATGAGGCAGGGCAGGCCACGACGCTCGTAGATGACCCAGCGCTTGCTGCGACTGCGGCTGAGCATGGGGCCTTTAAAGTCACGCTGCACCAGGGCGATGCCACGGCGGGCCATGTTCACGAGGCCATCATGCTCGCTTTGCAGACGCGGCTTCAGCGCGGCGACAAAGGTCGGGATGCGCTCAGCAGGGATCTGATGCCAGCGGCTGCCGATGGCACGCGCGGCGAGGCGGCGGATGGAATCCCCCTCCAAGCTCAACACGGGCAGGCAGGCCTCCGGAAGGCGCGGATCGAGCGAGGTCTGCAAATCAACCATGGCCTGCTGGCGTGCGTCGATGTCAGGACTCTCCAACTGCTTCAGCAGCCGCGTGACCCCCGCGGGCTCCTGGGCATGAAGGGAGTGCATGGTGACAACAAGGAGGAGAGGCAGCAGAAATCGCATGGTGGCTATCATGCTGCTCGTGAGTGCTTTCCAAGTGGAAAGATGGCGGTTGAACGTCTGATTCCAGCTCTGGCCGAAATCATCCATGCATCCGCCGGGCCGCGGGCAGGCGAGGAGATGGGCGATGGTCAGGCCCACAACAGCATTGACCTTGCAGGCGTCGCTTCGTAATCTCACGCCATGCGCACCTCCAATCCGACGCTGAATGACTCCGTCTTCGAACGCTCTCGTCTGGCTGCTCCGGCCGGGGCGGTGATGACCCTGAATGGCACGGTGCTCAAAACGGGCATTCTGACCCTGCTGCTGGTGACGGCGGCGAGCTGGAGCTGGAAAATCTCGATGGGTGAAAGCGGCGCTCCCACCTGGTTTGGCACGGCGCTGATGTTTGGCTGGATCGCTCCGATGATTCTGGCGCTCATCATCTCGTTTGTCCCCAAGTCCGCCCCGGCTTTGGCGCCGGTTTATGCCATCACCAAAGGTCTCGTGGTGGGCATCATCTCGGCGATGTATGAAAAGCAGTTCGGCGGCATCGTGCTTACGGCGGTGATGCTGACCTGCGGCATCCTCTTTGCGTTGCTTGCGGCCTACAGCACCGGCGTGATCAAGGCGAGTGAGAACTTCAAGCTGGGCATTTTCGCCGCGACGATGGGGGTGGCGTTGTTTTACTTGGGCACGTGGGTGCTCTCGATGTTTGGCATCCAGGTGCCGGGCCTGTTTGGCAATGGCTGGATCGGCATCGCGTTCTCCGGATTCGTGGTCGTGCTGGCGGCGCTGAACCTGGTGCTGGACTTTGATTTCATCGAAAACGGCTGCGCAGCAGGCGCTCCGAAGCACATGGAGTGGTATGCGGCCTTTGGCCTGCTGGTCACGCTCGTGTGGCTCTACCTCGAGCTCCTGCGTCTTCTGTCGAAGTTGAACAGTCGCGACTGATCCCTTCTCCCGCTCATCCATCACCTTCATTCATCCCAGATCATGAAAAACACGCTCCTCGCTCTTTTCGCCTTCTCCACCGCCTCGCTGGCCAATCCGGAGATCGCCAACATCGTCACGCAGGAATACGGCGCGGCTGTTTCGGAAGGCATTCTGCTGCTGCAGGCACCTGCCAGTGCGGGTGAGCCGGTGAAATGGGCGGTCTTTGCGCGTGATCCATTCCGTGCCGGCGAACTGATCAAGGCCGACATCATCCAGCAGGGCAACAGTTGGTCGGTCAAACCGGCCGGTGCGGATGACGACCTGCTGCGCTCCACGCCGCCTACGACCGTGGCCTTCAACCGGGTGAAGTATCGCTCCTCGGACGTGCGCAGCATCGCCGCCCGCGCGGCGGTGGATGCCAAGACGAATTTTGCCACCATCGAGTATCAGCTCGCCTGCAACAAACCTGGCGCGGCGCCGGAGTGGGGGCTCGCCTTGCTGGACGCCGCTGGCGTGGAAGTCGGCTTCATGCTGGTGAACGCCGAAACG
>JBJONJ010000458.1:0-3451 GCA_046051905.1 Verrucomicrobiota bacterium | reverse complement strand
GATCAGGAATGGCGATGTAGGACGGCAGGTTTTCGTTTTCGGTGCCGAGCGCGTAGTTCACCCACGCACCGGCGGAGGGGAAACCTTCCAGCGTTTGTCCAGTGGACATGAAGGTCTCGCCGGGGCCGTGGGTGTTCGTCTTCGATGTCATGCCGTGGCAGAAAAAGAAGTCGTCCGCGCATGCGCCGAGCTTCGGCAGCAAATCGGAGGTCATCTTGCCGGACTGGCCGCGCGGTTTGAAGTCGCGCAGCGGTTTGATGAGGTTGCCCTGCTCGCCCTGGAAAGTGACGACGTTGCCGCCGGGCATGGGCTGGTCGTGGTATTTAAAGAGAGCGGGTTTGTAGTCGAAGGTATCGACATGGCTCAACGCGCCGCTGCAAAAGACCATGACGACGCGTTTGGCCTTCGGTGCGAAGTGCGGTTTGCGTGCTGCAAAAGGACGCGCGGGGTCGATGATCGGACGAATCGGGCCGGAGGCAGCGAGGAGTTGATCGCGAGCGAGCAAATCGAGAAACGCGATGCTGCCGAGACCGTGGACGGTCTGCTGAAGGAAGGTGCGGCGGTTTAAAATGGGATTCATGATGCGTGATTCGTGATGCGTGAGTCTGGAAAGGGGGCGAGTCGGGGTTCACGCATCACGGATCACGCATCACTTCAGGCACCTCAAAAAGCAGGGTGTCCAAGTCCGTCAGCGTGATCTCGTTCTCCACCGGTTCTTCCCGCAGAGTGACTTCGCGTTGGTCGGGGATCATGGTCATGAGTAGGCGGATGATTTGAGCGGTGAACTGGAGGCGATGGTTCGTGACGGCGTCGCCAAGGATATGTCTGGCTTTGTAATACCAGCCACGGGTCTCGCGGGCAGAGCCCAACGAGTATTCATAGAAGCGGGCTCGGTCTTTGCCGCTGCTCTTGGAGTAGCCTTCGGCGAGATTCGCACTGATGGAACCAATCGCACGATAAAGCTGATCACTGAGAGCCATGGTGCGTTTGTCAGAAACCAGCTTGGTGATGTCCTTCCAGCCGATGTCCGCCAGAAACAAGGACAGACGGTAGGCTTCCACCTTCCACAGAGGATCACCCGTGATAGCGGCGGGGACAGTGGGGAACCAGTCGGGATAGTTCATGGGATGTTGTTGGTGGGTGGGAGTGTGATGCGTAATGCGTGATGCGTGAGGCCGGAAAGGGAGCGAATTGAGATTCACGCATCACGGATCACGCATCATTCGATGAAGAGAAACTCGTTCGAATTGAGCAGAGCGCGGCAGAAGGCTTGTAGGCCTTCTTGCTTCACGAAGGCTTCGGCTGCGGTGAGTTCGTCTTTCGAAGGCTGGCGCTGATAAACGAGTTGGTAGGCTTGCGGGATGGTTTTTGCCTTGGCGGCGAGTTTCGCGGCTTGTTCGAGGAGGAAGGAGCTGTTGAAGAGATTGAGCGCTTGGAGCGGTGTCGTGCTGCGGGGACGGCTGGGGCAGACTTGGCCGCCATCGGGGGCGTCGAAGGCGGCGAAGATGGCATCGGGCTCCATGCGAAGTTTGAGCGCGTAGATCATGCGGCGGTAGTCTTCGCGCTCGAAGTCGCCGGTTTCGGCGATCCAGTTGCGGGCGTAGTTGGCGTTTGGCTCGTAGAGCATGAAGCCAGGGCCGCCGGGGGTGAGATCGAGACTGCCGGTGACGGCGAGGATGCTGTCGCGGATCATTTCGGCGTCGAGGCGTCGAGGGGAGAAGCGCCAGAGGAGGGTGTTCGTCGCGTCTTTGGATAGGACGGATGGGTCTGATGGGACGGATGATTGCTGGAAGGTGCGTGAGGTCAGAATGAGCCGCTGAATGTGCTTCACGCTCCAACCGCTTTTGATGAACTCACTCGCCAGCCAGTCGAGGAGCTCGGGATGCGTGGGTTTGAAGCCCATGTGGCCGAAATCGCTGGGCGTGGCGACGAGGCCGGTGCCGAAGATGTAGTGCCAGATGCGGTTCACCATGACGCGGGCGGGCAGTGGGTTGCGCGGATCGGTGAGCCATTTGGCGAAGGCGAGGCGGCGCTGCTGCTCGGGTGCATCGGGCGGGAGATTGAGGCTGCCGAGCTGGTTTTTGAAAACGGAGAGCGCATCGGGCGCGACGACTTCGCGCGGGCTCATGTGATCGCCGCGATGCAGGCGATGCGTGGGCTCGGGCTGCTTGAAGGTGCCGGCGTAGGCCATCGGGGGCTCGGTGAAGCTCTGCAGCTCCATTTGCAGCGCATCGACCTTCGCGACGAGATCGGCGGGCGCGTTCAAGGAGGACGGAATGGCTTTGATCTTGCGATTGAAGCGGGCGCTGAGGCGATCCGCATGGCTGGCGACGGTTTTCCAGGTCTTCGCATCGTTGGACACCTCGATGCGATACGCGGTGGCGAGTCGATCCTCGTAAGCGCGGCCGCTGGTGCTGCGATCGCGGCTCCAGACGACGCGGCTGATCTCCTGCGGCTGCGCGAAGTCGAACTGCACCCAGCCGGTTTTCTCCTTCGCGATCCAACTGCGGCTGTTGCCGTATTGGCCGTCGTTGATGTGCTCCAGCTTGTGAATCGGCGACGGGCCGTAATCGCCACCGGAGGTCGTTTTGGCCTTCAGCGCGACGTTTTCGCCGCTGGGGCCGAAGATCTCGAGTTCGTCGATGCACGCGTTGTTGCTGTAGCTGTCGAGAATGGTGAAGCGGAGGTGTTTCGCGGTCGTGGTGGCGAAGAGATCGGTGTTGGCGGTGTGTGAGACGGGTGGGCGGATGTGGGGAGAGGCATGCGTGATGCTTGATGCGTGAGTTTCGGCAGAGAGGTCTTCGAGGAGGAGGATGTCCGCGGCCATCGGGGCGCTGGTCGCGCCCATGCGGAGGAGGAGGCGGGTGTTTTCGGCGAGTTCGTGCTCGCCTAGGCTCTTGAGGCCGCTCCAGCGTTTCTTGCTGGCGAGTGCGGGCTTTCCATCGGCGAACTGGCGTTGATTGATGGTGCCGATTTCAGTCTGCTTGCCGTTCGTTTCGAGAATGAAGCGCGCATCCGGCGCATGCGTGGTCCACACGCCCCAACTGACCCAGATCCGATGCTTGCCGCTGCGTTTTGGTGTCCATGCGACGCAGTCGGTGCCGGGCGGCTCGACGAAGTAGCGGTAGCTCTCGCCGATGTTCGGAAAGCGATGCGCATCACCGGGATCGCTGAGCTGGCCTTGCTCGGTGCCGGGATCGTATTCGGTGGCTTTGACGCCCTGCGGTGTCTTTAGAAAGGTGGCTTCCTCTTCGCCGAGCGTCACGCGACGACCGAGCACGGCCTTCGGCTGATACTCGGCGAGCTTCGTCGTGAGTGGCGCGAGCTGGCGGCGCAGTTCGTCGGCTTTTTTCTCCTGCGCTGCATAACGGGCGTCTTTGATGGGCCGGTCGCCGTGCTGCACGCCGGAGAAGATGGCCTGCATGGCGTAGAAGTCGGTCTGCGTGACGGG
>JBJONJ010000457.1:0-4075 GCA_046051905.1 Verrucomicrobiota bacterium | reverse complement strand
CGGCCACATGATGAGCGGCGTGTCCGCGCCCGTCGCCATCAAGGTCTTCGGCCCTGATTTGGAAAAACTCCGCCAGATCGGCATCGATATCCAAACCATCGCCAAGACCATCCCCGGCTTCGAGGATTGCAAGCTCGACCAGACCTCCAGCATCCCGCAGCTTCGCATCGAGGCCGACCGTGACCGCGCCAAAGCCTACGGCATCGCCCCCGGCAAGCTGAACGACCAGCTTTCCGCCCTCATCGGTGGCAAGGAAGTCGCCGAACTTCGTGAAGGCCAGCGAGCCGTCAATCTCGTCACCCGCCTGCCCATTGAGTGGCGTGATTCACCCGATAAAATCGCCGAGCTGCCCATCGAGGCTGGTGAAGGGCAGCGCATCCCGCTTTCACTCGTCGCGGATGTGCGCGAGGCCAAAGGGCCGAACGTCATCTTCCGTGAGAACAGCCAGCGCCGCTTTGCCCTCGCCATCAAACCAACTGTTCAGGATGTGTCGAACCTCGTCGTCAAGTTGCGGGATGAAGTCACCGAGAAAGTGAAAATGCCCGAAGGCTACTTCATCACCTTTGAGGGCGAGTTCCAGGCGCAGCAGGAGGCCACGCAGCGCATCGCCATCTTCACCGCCGTCATCCTCGCCGTCATCGCCTTCCTCCTCTACGGCTACTTCCGCACGCCATTCTTCGCCATCCAGGTGCTCTGCGACATCCCGCTCGCCCTCGTCGGCGGCCTCGTCTTCACCTACTTCAAGCTGAACAACATCAGCATCGCCACGCTCGTCGGCTTCATCGCCGTCGCCGGAGTCGCCGCTCGCAATAGCATCATGCTCATCAGCCATTACCTGCACCTCATGCAGCACGAGGGCGAGAGCTTCACGCGCAAGATGGTCATTCGCGGCACCAAGGAGCGTCTCGTGCCCGTGCTCATGACCGCGTTGGCCGCAGGCATCGGCCTCATCCCGCTCGTTCTCGCCGCCGATCAGCCGGGCAAAGAAATCCTGCATCCCGTGGCCGTCGTCATCGTCGGCGGACTCGTCACCAGCACCCTGCTCGGCCTCGGTGTCACGCCCACCGTGTTCTACACCTTCGGTCGCAAAGCCGCGGCCACAGCCATCGCAAACGATGCGCCCGCTTCGCACTAACCCATGAATTTCCAAAGCGACGAACTCATCAGAGCCTCCGCCGCCCAGGCAAAACCAAACCAAACGATACACAAACCGAACCCATGAAATCCAAGCTCATCACCACCCTGCTCACCCTCGCCCTGGCCTTCACGGTCAATGCCGCTGACAAGGACAAGCACGACCACGAACATGCAGCCAAAGCCGGCCCCACCGGCGGCAAGCTCATCACCGAAGTGGAACCCCACGTCGAGTTCTTCGTGAACAAAGACAAGAAGGTCGAAATCCGCTTCATCGACGACGACATGAAAGTCGTCGCCCCTGGAGCGCAGGTCATCAGCGTCACCCTCGGCGACCGCTCCGCTCCCACCAAGCTGAGCTTCACCAAAGACGGCGACAAGCTGATCTCTGACAAAGCCGTCCCCGAAGGCAACGACCTCCCCACCGTGGTGCAAATCCGCGAGAAGGAAGGTGCCAAGGCCGTCACCGAGAAGTTCAACCTGAACCTCGAACAGTGCCCCACCTGCAAGAACAAGGAATACGCCTGCACCTGTGCGCACGGCGAGGAGGAGAAGAAATAACCCTCACGCCCGCGTCATGCCACAGCGCCGTCCCACCGTGAGGGCGGCGTTGCTGGCTGCGGGCAGCCGCACATCATGAAGCACTCACTGACTTTTCTCACCCTCGCCTCTCTCGTGTGCTTCTGGCTTCCCTCGACTGCCGAGGCCAGACGCCCGCGAGGCACCACCATGACCGGCATCGTTCAAAGCGTCGATCATGCCACGCGCTGGATCACCTTCGCTCAGGATGGCGGCCCCGTGCGCCGCTTTGTTTATTCGGAGTGGGCCAAATTCTGGCACGACGAGTCGGAAGCTCTCCCCGCTCATTTGATACCCGGCATGAGGGTTCAGATCAAGCTGCACAACCCGCTCATCGGCCCGGATTTCGTCACCCAGATCGTGCTGCTTCAAGACAGCACCTCAAAGAAGCATCCATGAACCCCCGACCCACATCCACAAACAGCAGCCGAAGTTCGTTCCGCCGGATTTCCGCCCATATCGTCTGCATCCTGCTCACCACCACGGGAGCGGCGCTCGCGGACAACGTCATCAAGCTCCAGGTGGCCGCCAAAAGCGAGCACAACGACCCCAAGGGCAACAATCCGCAGGAGGTGCAGAGCCGCTGGCTCGAAATCTCCGCCACCGGCTTTCATCTCGAAAAGCCTGCTGCGGTGAAGCTAGAATGGGCCTTCTTTGGCGACAACCTCGACACGGACAAAGTGGTCAAACATGGCAGCGGCACCGAGACTGTGGAGCTGGCCCAAAGCAAAAAAGCCGACGCCAAGACCAAGCCCGTCAACTTCACCTACACGCCGCGCCACACCGTCCGCACCGGCAGCGGCAAACGGGCACGTTCAAAGACCATCGAAGCCACCGGCGTCCGCTATCATGCCTGGGGCGTGCGGGCTTTTGTGGACGGTAAGCTCGCTGGTGAAGCCTACAGCTCACCCAGCATCCAAAAACTCATGGGCGGCACGGATTGAACCGCATGAAACAGCTTTTTCCACCAAGCACAAAAAACCCGCCGGAGTCCTCTCTTTCTCCGGCGGGCTTGGTGGAATCTTTCGATCCCGTTCACTCCCTGTTAGTGGCGGCCACGGCTGCCAAAATCAAAATGGAATCCCGGCAGGCTGATGTGTCCGCCGCTGCTGCCGTGGCTGGAGCCATGGCCCGGATTCGGAACGTAATGCCGGTTGCTGCTGTGCCCGCCGTAGCTGCCATGACTTGGCGTGTAGTGGCTGCTAGAGCCATGACCGGAACTGTGCCCGCCTCCATGACTTGGTGTGTAATGGCTGCTGGAGCCATGCCCGGAGTTGTGTCCGTTACCGTGGCTGGAACCGTGACCGCTGCCGTGACTGCCACGGCTGGAATGATGATCTCCCGCCTGCACAGCGGCAGGAGTGAGGACGGCGAAGCTGGCGGTGACAGCCAGGAGAGTGATGAGTTTTTTCATGATGCGTTGGTTTTTGGTTTGAGTCGCTGCCGCCAAAGAGCGGCGTGTCAGTCAGACGCAGCACCCATGGGGCTATTCAGCAGCAGCACACTTTTTTCATCCCATTGATTATGAGCACCGAATCCGACCACCCTACCGAACCAAAATCCTGCGGCTCCTGCGAGCACGGGCATGATGACACGCCGCTGCCACGCAATGTGCTCGTCATCGGCTCCGGTGCCTTGCTCAGTGCCGGGATGTTGCTGCAATGGCTCAAACTCGGCCCGCCGCTGCTGCACACGGGCTGCTTTGCGCTTGCGACACTGGCGGGTGGGCTGCTGGTTTTTCCTGCGGCCTTCAAAGCACTGAAAAAAGCACGGCTCGACATGAACGTGCTCATGACCGTGGCCGTGAGCGGCGCATGGCTCGTCGGTGAAGGCGCGGAAGGTGCCGCTGTCGTCTTTCTCTTTGCGCTCTCAGAGCTGCTGGAGTCCTGGAGCGTCGGCAGAGCGCGGCGTGCCATCGCCTCACTCTTGAAACTCACACCGCAGACCGCCTTGGTCAAAGGAGCCGATGGCAGCACCAAAGAAGTGCCCGTGGCAGACGTGCCCGTGGGTGCGGAGATCAGCGTGCACAGCGGCAGCAGCGTTCCGCTCGATGGCGTCGTCATCACCGGTGACTCCGCCGTGAATCAAGCCCCCATCACGGGCGAGTCCGTGCCTGTTGAGAAAAAACCCGGCGACACCGTTTTCGCGGGCACCATCAATGGCGAAGGCTCGCTCACGGTCCGCGTCACCAAAGCCGCCAGCGATTCCACGCTCGCCCGCATCATCAAGCTCGTCGAAGAAGCCGAGGAGCAGAAAGCACCCACGCAACGCTTCGTGGACAAGTTCGCCGCCATCTACACGCCTGCTGTGTTTGTTGTCGCGCTTCTGGTTGCCCTGCTGCCGCCACTGCTCACGGGCGCTG
>JBJONJ010000456.1:0-2949 GCA_046051905.1 Verrucomicrobiota bacterium | reverse complement strand
TGTCCATGCGCGCGGCAAAATCTTCGAGAGAGAGGAACGGGCCGTTTTGCTCGCGTTCGGCGATCGCAGCCTCCATCGCGCCTTCGCCGACGTTTTTGATGGCGCTGAGGCCGTAACGAATTGCGTTGGGGATGCCAGAGTCGTCGGTGGCGAGTTCCGCGACATACTCGGGCGCGAATTTGAGCGCGGATTTGTTGATGTCCGGCGGCAGCACCTTGATTCCCATCTCGAAGCACTCGCTGACGAAATTCGCGATCTTGTCGGGATTGCTGATTTCGTAGCTGAGCACGCCCGCCATGAACTCGACGGGGTAATTGGCCTTCAAATAGGCCGTGCGATACGTGACGATCCCGTAGGCGGCGGAGTGGGACTTGTTGAAGCCGTATTGCGCGAATTTTTCGAGCAAGTCGAACACGGCGTTGGCCTGCTTTTCAGCGATGCCGTTCGTTTTGAGGCAGCCTTCGACGAAGATGAGTCGCTGACGCGCCATCTCGGCCGCGTCCTTCTTACCCATGGCACGACGGAGCATGTCAGCGCCGCCGAGTGAGAACCCCGCGAGCACGTTCGCGGCCTGCATGACCTGCTCCTGGTAAACCAGGATGCCGTAGGTCTCCTTGGCGATCTTTTCGAGCAGCGGATGCGGATACTCGACTTTTTCGAGGCCTTTTTTACGCGCGATGTAGTCGGGAATGAACTGCATCGGCCCCGGACGATACAGGGCGAGAATAGCGATGATTTCCTCGATGGTGTCCGGCCCGAGCTGTTTGCAGGTGTTGACCATGCCACCAGATTCCATCTGGAACACGGCGACCGTTTCGCCGCGTTTGATAAGATCGAAGGTCTTAACGTCGTCGAGCGGCGCATCGGCCACTTTGAAGCCGGGCACGCGTTTGTTGATCCAATACTCGGCCTCGTGGATCACCGTCAGCGTTTTGAGGCCGAGGAAGTCCATCTTGAGCATGCCGAGCTCGGTGAGCGGCTTCATCGCGTATTGCGAAAGCACGGCCTCTTCCTTGTCTCGCGTGAGGGCGATGAAATTGTCCAGCGGGCGGTCGCCGATGACGACACCGGCCGCATGCACGCCTGTGCCGCGCGTGAGGCCTTCGAGGAAGGTGGCATGGCGCCAAAGCTCCTGCGCGTTGCCATCGGATTCGAGTTTCGCGGCGAGATCCGGGTTTTTCTTCACCGACTCTTCCAGATCGATGTTCAGCTCGTTCGGAATCATCTTCGACAGCGCATCGCTGTCGCCGTAGCTCCAGCCGAGCACGCGACCGACGTCGCGGATGACCGATTTGGCGCCCATCGTGCCGAACGTGATGATGTGGCAGACGCTAAGGTCGCCATATTTTTCGCGGACGTATTGAATGACCTCCGGCCGGCGTGTCTGGCAGAAGTCGATGTCGATATCAGGAGGCGAAACACGCTCGGGATTGAGGAATCGCTCAAACACGAGCTCGAAGCGCAGCGGATCGATGTCCGTGATGCCGAGGCAGAAGGCGACCAGCGAGCCTGCGGCTGATCCACGGCCCGGACCGACGGGAATGCCGTGCTCGCGGGCCCAGTTGATGAAGTCCCAGACGATGAGGAAGTAGCTGGTGAAGTTCTTTTCCTTCAACAGCGCGAGTTCGACCTCCATGCGCTTTTGCAGCACGTCGTCATTCAGCGCGCGGTCGCGGCCGTAGCGTCTTTCGAGGCCCTCCTGCGTGAGTTTGCGCAGATACTCGTTTCGATCCCCGCCATCGGGCATCGGATACTGCGGGTAGCGCTCGATGGAGGTGGAATCGAGGTGGATTTTGACGTTGCAGCGCTCCGCGATGTCGAGCGTGGCATCGCAGGCGTCCGGCACCTCGGCGAAGAGCTGGCGCATCTCCTGGGCGCTCTTGAAATAGACCTCGGTGGAGTAGGTCATGCGCGTCTGGTCGTAGATCGACGCGCCGGTGCCGATGCAGATCATGATGTCGTGGGACTCATGGTCGGCTTTGTTGAGGAAGTGCACGTCGTTCGTGGCGACCATGCGCAGGCCATACTGCTGGCTCCACTCGGCCATCTGCCGCGCGCTTTTGCGCTGGGCCTCGGTGTTGTGGTCTTGGATTTCGAGGAAGAAATTCTGCGGGCCGTAGATGTCGCGGAACTCCTGGAGGCTCTTTTCCGCCTCGTCCTTGCGGTCGGACAGGAGGAGCTCGTTGATCTCGCCATTGATACAACCGCTGAGGCAGATGATGCCCTTTGAATACTGGCGCAGCAGGTCTTTATCGACGCGTGGCCGATACCACTGGCCATGCAGATGCGCCTGGGAGACGAGTTTGCTGAGATTGTCGAAGCCTTCGTTCGTCTCGGCGAGCAGCGTGAGGTGCGAGGCGCGTTTGCGGCCGGGGACCTCCTGCTTTTCATGCATGGAGCCGGGCGCGAGGTAGATCTCGCAGCCAAGGATGGGCTTCACCTGCTTCGCGAGCTGTTCGGGCGTGGCTTCCTCGCCCTTTTTGAGCTTCGGCTTCGTTTTGCCGGCGGCCATGTAGAAGTCGATCGCGCCGTAGAGATTCCCGTGGTCCGTTATGGCCACAGCGGGCATCTGATACTCCTGCGCCTTCTTCACCACCTGATCAATCCGCACCGCGCCGTCGAGCAGCGAGTAGTCGGAGTGCAGATGGAGATGGACGAAGGAGGAAGACATGAGGGGAATGACGAAACCCGGGCTGGCCTGCCTGATTTAGCGAGTCACGCCGCGCTGAACAGGGCGAATTGTTCACATTCCTTCCAGCATCGGGTCACTCATCCCATCCAAAGGTGCCGAGTTTGATCCAGTAGCCCTCGATGAGCACGATGTAGCCGCCCCAGCCGCCCCCATTGAGCGCGCCGCCGCGGGTGGTGCGCACTTTGAATTCGTAGGCCGGGAGTTCCTGCTCGCTGGCGAGTTTGGCGAGCAGGTTGCCGTTCTCCGGCTTCACGCGT
>JBJONJ010000455.1:0-7170 GCA_046051905.1 Verrucomicrobiota bacterium | reverse complement strand
TGAGATACGTGTCGTAGCTGCTGGCTTTTGACGTGCTGTTGTCCGGCGAGTTGAGCGCCGTGTTGAATACCGGAAAGGCACCTGCAGTGAAGAACGAGCTGAGGTCTTCGTTCCATGAGTTCGTCACCGAGAAGGCGATGCCGTCCAGGTTCACATCCTCATCCCACATGATCTGGCTGTTGTTGAAGAACGGATTCTGGAACCGACCCAGCTCGATCATGAGGTGAGAGTGCGGCGTGAGATCGGCCTCATACTTCATGAAGGCGCGATCGAGCCACATCTCGTACTTGGAGAAATTGCCACCCTGCGTGTTGCCATTGGTGGAGCCGAGCGTCTGGTTGGTGGAGACAGGCGAGTTGTTACCACCTGTCGCCAGGCGAATGCCCGCGGTGAAACCGTCCTCCAGATCGACGTCAAAGCCAAGGCGCATGCGCAGGCGGGTGCGGTCGCGATTGCGGTCCACGTTAAGCTGCGGCGGCAGGATGCCGGCGGCGTTGGTGAGATCAAACGGTGCCCCGGTATTGATGGCGTTGAAGTTCGGGAACGCGCCGGTAACATTGTCATTGCCCGAGGGATACATGAGCATCTCCTGGCGCATGCGCATGTCACCAAACAGTTTGATGCGCTGCGCCCATTCGAGACGGCGGTCGGTGGTGGGTGAGGACCAGCCCTCGGTGCGTGCCTGGGAGAGCACCTCACTGCGAATCTGCGTGCGGATCTCCTCTTTGACAGATTCCGGGATGTAAGTGACGCGGACTTCCTCCTTGTCAGGCTCGAGCGGTGGCAGGGCGGACTGCGCAACCACGGCTGCCTGCGTGTCGGCGAGGGCCTGGGCCTGGGCTTGAGCCATCTGGGCTTCCTGCTCAGCGCTTTTCACCAAGTCGGTGGCATCGGCCTTGGTGAGGGCGCCACGCTCGACGAGCTTGTTGATGAGGTTGATGACGACGCTCTCGGTCGCCGTGGCCTGCGGGCGTGATTGGATGGCATCCGGCTCAGGAAGAAGAGCGATGGGTGGGGGAAGATCGGCGCCGGCCGCGTTGATGGCTGGAGTCGGAGGTGGGGACGCAGCCGGAGAGCCTTCCTTCATTTGAGGAGCGGCTGTTTTCGCGGGAGCGACCTCGGCGAGGAGAGGCACAGGGAGATCGGGTTCCTTCAATTCAGGAACTTGGGCGGCCACAGGCAACGCAAGGAGAAACAGAAGGGAGGAGCGACGGAGGAGGAGCATGAGAGGAAAAGGATGCGGCTGGGATTTAGCGGCCGTTGAAACGCATGATGACGGGCATGGGCGTGCCGGGAGGGGCGGGTTCGAGCACCTGGCCGACGAGGGCGCGGTTCTTGAGCATGTCGTCATATTCGGCATTGCCGGTGGAGCCGTTGAGGACGACGCGGGTGATGCGGCCGGAATCATCCAGCCACACGCGGAAGGGCACGCTTCCCTTCGCAAACTTCAGCCCGGCATGGCGTGAGAGGATCTCCTGCACACCCCGGCCAAATTTGCCCTGCCAGCGACCGCGCTCGGAGTAGCTGCGGCCATTGCCGCTGCCACCAATGCCCATGCCGCCGAGCCCGCCACCGGCTCCGAGGCCACTGCTGCCATCACCGCCGGTCAACGCGGTGCCGATGGGTTCATCGGCGGGTTTGTCCGCAGGCTTATCCTGCGCATCAGGCGGAGGTTCTTCTTCCGCGGCGAGCTCTTCTTCCTTTTCCTCCGGGGGGGGCGGCTCCTCCTGCTTGGGCGGCGGGGGCGGAGGCGGCGGGGGCGGAGGCGGCGGAACAACGATGTCCACCATGACCATGTTCGCCCTCTTCTTCGCATGTCCTTTCTCCTCTTTGCAGGAGACCAGAGCGCAGACCAGCACCGCCAGCAGAATAGGCATGGGCAGCTGGCGAAGATCGCAGATTGGGGATTGGCAGGTTTTCATGGGCAATGAGGCATTACTTTTTCGCCTGGGTGGCGAGTCCGATCTGCGTGAGACCGAGGCGGCCAACGACGTTGAGCACGTCCATAATCGTCTGGTACTGCGTGGTGCTGTCCCCACGAATGACGACGGGGAACTCGGGCGTGGCGGATTTGAGGGCCTCCAACTTGGAAGAGAGCTCGTCGAGCGTGACGGGGATGGTGTTGAGGAAGACCTTGCCCTCGTTGTTGACGGTGATGGCCTGCATCTTCGGCCCTTCGATGGGCTTGGATGAGGCAGGGCCGCCACGCGGCAGATTGACCTTGATGCCCTGCACGCCCGCTGTGGTCATGATGATGAAAATCAGCAGCAGCACGAGGTAGAGGTCCACCATCGGCGTGACGTTGATGTCGTCGTAGCTCTTGTTGTCGGCGTCCATGGTGGTTTAGGATTCCTTGTGGTGTTCGGCCATCCGCGTGATGAACTCGTCGATGAAGGTCTCCATGTTCGAGACCACATCCTTGATGCGTGAGCTCAGGTAGGAGTAGATGAAGAGCGCCGGAATGGCCACGGCCAGGCCGGCCACGGTGGCAAGCAAGGCGCCTGCGATACCCGGAGCGATGCTGTTGACCTCCACCTCACCGCTTTTCGCGATGACGGCGAAGGTGATCATCACCCCGATGACGGTGCCGAGCAGGCCGAGGTAAGGGCCACCCGCGATGCCGATGGTGAGGAAGACGAGCTTGCCATTGAGCTTCTGCACCTCGCGCACCATGCCACCATGCAGTGTGGCCTTGATAGCCTGAATGCTGCGGCCACTGAGACCGCTCGAGATGGTCTTCTTTTGCGAGTTGTCCAGGGTGAGCTGACGGACGGGCTTGAGACGCTTGCTGATCTCTTCCGCACCGAGGTGGTAGATCTGGTAAAGCGGGGATTTGCGCATCAGTTTTTGCTGCTTGGTGCTCACGGTGCCACCGAGCGTTTTGACGCTCTCCGCATCCTCCGCATCGATGGCGGTGAGATCCGAGGAAACCTTCTCCCAGCGCTTGAGGAACTCCTTGGAGGCTTTTTCGATGGTGTTGAGATACAACAACTTTCCGAGCGCGATGCCCCAGCCGACGATGGCAAGCAGGGTGCAGAGGAAGATGACCACCCAGCCGTCGAAGGTGAGATCTTTGGAAATGTCTTTGATGAGCGTGAGGTGCTTCGTGATCTCGCTTTCCTCCTCGTGATCGCTCGCTTCATCGGAGCCGACCGCGAGGAGCTTTTGCGCCTCGGCGGTGGTGCCCTGGTTCATGGCGGCGAAGGCAATGAAACCAGCCGGGCGTGCGGTTTTGGCGATTTGCAGTTCATCGAGCTCACCGGTGTAGCCCGCGAGTCCGGCACCGGTGCTGTCCTTGCTGATTTCGAGCGACGTTTTGAGCGAAGGCATGGCCGCGGCGAGCTGGCCGTAGGATTTGCCGTTCACATACACCGTGGTCGTGCCGGCCTCATGCACCGCGGCGAGGTGGGTCCAAGCATTCGCGGCCACAGGCGCACCGGGGCTGCTGCGCTGCTTGTTGATGTCGACAAAGGGCACGCCGTTGTTGAGGCCGAGCACGAGGGCATTGGCACCATCCCGGCGGCTGAGAAGCACGGCATCAGCGGCGAGCGCGGAGGGCTTCACCCACATGGAAATCGTCAGCGGAGCCCCGGGAGCCCACTCGGGCAGCGTGTTCACTTTGACCGGTGCCTGCCCGAAAACACGCAGACCGCTGCCAATAAGGGAGCCAGCAGCCGGTGGAGGCGCGCCTTCGGCATTCGCGCCGCTGGAGGAGGAGTCGGTGCCGACCTTGGCCGCATCGGCGAAGTGGTAAACGAGCACGCTGTCGGCGGTGTAGGTCTCCTTGGAGGCATCAGGCGCCGGTGCAGCGGGATTGCCATAGTAGAGCCAGATGGTGGTCGGGGCGGCGGGCTTCAATTCGGGCACCTGAACCCAGACGTAGGCTTCATTGAGCAGCGAGTCCCATTTTTCGACATGATGCTTGAGCACTGTCTTGTGGTCATCAGCGGTGAAACGAAGATCCCCACCGTCCTCCTTGGCGGACATGAAGCTCATGACCCCCTCATGCAGGCGCACGAGCACCGCGCTGGTGCCGATCGGATCGGTGATGGCAGCCGCTTTCGTGTCGATGTCGATCTTTTTGCGGATCGTGTAGCCTGGATCGAGCCAGAGCTTTTCTTCCGCGTGAATCACAGTGGCAAGGGCGAGGAGGCAGAGGAGTCTTTTGAGCATGGGGGGTCAGAAGTTGAATCGGTGAAATCGGTGAAATCGGTGAAATCGGCGAGATCGGTGGATCAGAAGTCCGCTCCGACGCGGAAGGTCATGTAGAGGTGCTGCGCGATGGCGTTTGGCTGGGTGATGAGGGGCATGCCGAGGTCGAAGGAGCCGTAGAGATGGTCCTGCCAGCGGATGCGGGTACCCACGCCGACGCTGGCGAGAGCGTGACCATGCTTTTCACCCGCCAGCGGATCGTTGACGGCGAGCTGCGCACCTTCGGCGAAGACATAGGCACGCCAGTCGTTGGCCTTGTCCTTGCCATCACCGATGAAGGACGAGCTGCGCAACTCCATGGTGCCCATGATGCCGGAGTCACCCAACTGGGTGGCGATGAGGTAACCACGCACGGTGTTGATGCCACCGGCGGCGATTTGCTCGGTGTTGATCAACGCGGACGGTGAGAGCTGGCCCTGCATGCGGGTGTAGAGCTGCATGCCTCCGGCAAGGTCGTGGGTATGCGAAAGGTCCGCGCGAAGATAGAAAAAATTGTCCCGAGCCCCGCGGCGTCTGTTGTTAAAGTCCTGCTGCGAACCACCCTGCCCGCGAAGATGAAAGACGAGCGCGCTGTTGAACTCCGTGAAGCTGTGCTCATGCACCCGGCTGAGCGAGTAGGAGAGCGTGAAGGGATTATAAACGATCGGCGAGGCGATCACTGCGCCCCCCGCATTCACATCCTGGATGAAGTCCTTGTGGTCCATGCCGACGCTGAGACTGTGAAACCAGCCCTTTTCAGCGGGAAGCGTCTTCATGAAGCGGATGCCATAGACCTGGCCTTTACCCACCACGGCACCGCCGCCGAGCGTGGAGATGTCACTGTCCTGCCACGAGCCGTTGACCATGACGCTCCACTCGTTCTCCAGTGGCACCATGTAGTAGGCTGACAGCACCGTGCCGTCCGATGGTTTCTCCGGCGCAACCTGGAAGCTGGTGCCAATGGTGTGGCCGAGCTGCCAGAGGTTCGAGTAGCTCAACGAGCCGTTCAGGCGCAGCGGCACCGTGTCGGTATTGTGGATGTTGTTGAGCTCGAGGTTGCCGTGGAAGGGGTTTTTGTCCTCAACAATGAGATCGATGTCCACCGTACCTGGCACCACGCCCTGGCGTAGCTCCGGGGTGATCTTGCGATCCCGCCAGCGGTTGAGGGCGACGATATCCTTCTGCACCTCGTTGAAGTTGGGCACGGCCCCCTCGGCCATCGACTGGGCCTGTTGCTTGATCTTGCTAGGCAGGAAATACTTCGCGCCTTTGACACGAAGCCTGCCCACGGGTGCCTCGACGACATTCAAGAAGATCACGCCGCGTGCACCGGTCTGCCGCGGCACTTCGACATAGGCCGTTTGATAGCCGAGGCTGCGGTAGGCCTTCTCCAAACCTTGCCGCGCCTGCTCGATGTCATTCTCCGAGCGTCCGGGACCAAGGAAAGGATACACCGCCTTCTCGATGTCGATGGGCTTGAGCTTGGTGTTGCCGCGCACGCGATACTCCTGGATGTAGAGCGGTCCGACCTGCGAGAGAGCGGTGGGCGTGGTGGCCGGTGTCTCGATCAGCTTGGGGGCTGGTGGTGGCAGGTCCTCGCCAGGCGCTTGATGGATCAGCGCTCCGCAGCAGGCAGCGAACGCCAGCGAGCGCGCTGTCCTGAAAGTAAGGTGTGCTGAAGCAGATGAGTGGAAGCCTGGCATGGGTGACGGCCTGTCATTGGTCGTGGCGAGCACCGCCTCAACAAGGCCACAGTTACGAATGCGTCACCCGCGCGTGACAAAGGCAGGCCAAACCGCTTTAATTCGACAACTTTGTCACTTGATCAGCCTGCGAACGCTGAAGGTTCGCCTGTTGCTGCACGCTGATAAAGTGATCGCCCCCATAGAGCGAGGCGAAGTAATCATCGCTCAGGCGCTGCGCTTTCAGCCATGCGCGATAATATTCGCGGCTGGAAGGATCCGCGCCGCCGGAGGTGATTTGATCACCAAACTGCTGGCGCATGCTGGCGAGCGTTTGCCGCGTCTCCGGTGCTAGCGAGTCATCCGTGGGAGTGAGCGAAAGGCTGTCATCTTGATAAAGGACCGGGGCACTCGTGGCATCGCCGACAAGAAACGCCGCAGGGAGGGAAGGAAGCGACGAGAGGTAATGGCTGCCGGAAGGACTGCCTGCCTGCGCCCTGGCCACGGGCGCATCGAGCAGCGCCGCCAGGGCGTCCGCCTCCTGCGCGGGAGACGATGGCTCGGCGGCGTGACTCAGACGGCGCGCCTCAAACACCGCATGCAGCTCCGGTTCGATGAGATGGCGGATCGCGGCCTCCGGGCATCCAGCCCGGCGCAGGTTCGCGATGTAAGTGGAAAAGTCAGGGGCCTCCAGGCTGCGCCAGTCGAGAACGGGAGAGGCTGGCGGCGCGGCAGGAGTGCCTGGATGCAGCCGAGACATCCCTGCTCCGGCAGAGGGGCCAGGAATGCTCACCATACTCCTCGGTCGAGATGCCAACCAGCCGAGGATCGCGTTGGCGAGCAGAGAGAGGGTGAGAAACAGCGGAAGCAAGCGTTTCATAAGGGCCGGGCAAGATGCAAAAAGCTGGTGCTGACCTCCCGGCCAGCACCAGCGAATGGGTTTCAGAACATCAAAAACCGATTAGGGGCCGACCGTGGCACCGTCATTGGAGCGGCTGACATGCATCTGGGAGATGCGAAGACCAGAGGTGCCGAGAACGGCAGCGTTGTCGAGCTGGTTGGACAGGTTCGTCTTGAACTGGGTCTCGTCGGTGCTCAGGCCGGAGGGCGTGTAGAGGTGGAGATAGCCCCAGCCGCTGTAGAGGCCTTCGTAGATGAGGCTGGCGTTCGAACCATCATACGTCACACCTTCATAAGAGAGGCGGACGGCGCCGTTGGTCACAGCAGTGATGGAATCAGCGATGCCAAGCCAGGCAATGAAAGAAAGCGGCAGACCCGTGGCCACCGAGGCTCCGGT
>JBJONJ010000454.1:0-8110 GCA_046051905.1 Verrucomicrobiota bacterium | reverse complement strand
CGCAGCCTTTCCTACCTCCGTCTTGCAGGCAAAGATCTCGGTGGCTGGATCGACGCGGCGAGCCTGACCGTTTCCTTGCAAACCCAGGGCGAGGAGCAGTTTCGCGTGACGGGTGCGGGGGCGAGGTCCTTCAATGATGTGGATCTCACGACGCTGGGCGTGGATCTCCAGTTCGAGAGCCGCACGGCCATCGGCAAGCTGGTCTATGGCGTGGATTTCTACCACGACTGGGTGGAGACGGATGCCACGGAGAATCCCAATGCCGGTGGCGTGGCGGATGACTCGACGTACAGCCTGCTGGGCATCTTTATTCAAGACGAGATCGACCTTGGCGACCGTTTCCATCTCGTCGCGGGCGGTCGCTACACGCATGTGCGGGCGGATGCGGGGAAATTCACCAACCCCGTCACCGGCGCACGCCAGAGCTTTTCGGACGAGTGGGATAATCTCTCCGCGAATTTGCGCCTGATGCTGGACCTCGACTCGAAGGACCGCTTTCAGCTTTTCGGCGGCTGGTCGCAGAGTTTTCGTGCGCCGAATCTATCCGACCTGTCCCGCGACGACCTCTCCGGCACCACCACCCGCGAGGCGCCAGCCACGGGCTTGAATCCTGAGCTCTACAACACCTTTGAAATCGGTCTCAAAGCGCAGACGGAGTCGATCACCGCGAGCCTGGGTTACTTCTACACGCAGATCAACGAGATGATCGTGCGCCGCCCCACCGGCCGGGTGGTGGGCGGCCGCAACGAGATGACGAAGGCCAACGCGGGTGATGGCTACATGCAGGGTGTGGAATTCTCCGCGAACTGGCAGATGAATCCCAACTGGAGTGTCTTCGGTCATGTGGCCTGGGTGGAGGGCGAGGCGGATCAATTCATCGGGAACTCCGTCGCCACCCGCCGCGAGCCTCTGGGTAAGGTGGCGCCGCTCGTGGGCTATGGCGGCGTGCGCTGGCAGAGCAGCTCGAAGAAGGTGTGGACGGAACTCGTGTGCCTGACCTACGGCGAGGCCGCCCGCATGAATGCCGCCGATCTGACGGACACGGATCGCATTCCCTCCAATGGCACGCCGAGCTTCTGGCTGGTGACCCTGCGGGGCGGCTGGCAGGTCAGCGACCGTGTCATCCTGAATGCCGGCATCGAAAACATCCTGAACAAGAATTATCGCTACCACGGCAGCGGCACCAACGAGCCCGGTCTCGGCGTGAACCTGGGTGCCACGGTGACGTTTTGAGGCTCTAGGCCTGCAAATACTCGTTCTCCCGCCGCTCCACACCGATGTTGGTATGCGGGCCGTGGCCGGGATACACGATAGTGTCATCTGGCAGCGTGAGGAGCTTGGTTTGTATGCCCTGCACGAGCTGGCGCATCGAGCCGCCGGGGAAATCGGTGCGGCCGATGCTGTCGCGGAAGAGCACATCACCGCCGAAAAGGAGGTTTTGCGGCTCCCAGAGGAAGCAAACGCTGTCCGGCGAGTGGCCGGGGACATGGAACAGCTTCCAGGTGACCCCGCAGGCCTCCACCGAGCTTTTGCCTTCGAGAAGCTCATCCACCTCGAAAGGCACGACGGCCATCGAAGTCCCTGTTACGGCTCCGAAAAGGCGTTCCAGGGTCAAATCAGGTGACGAGGCAGACCACGAGAAAACGCGGCAGCCATGCTTTGCCCGCACTTTCGCGGCATCCAGCACATGGTCGAAGTGCTGATGGGTCAAAAGCAGCGCATCCACTTTCACACCGAGGTTTTCGAGCCATTCTGCCACGCCTTCCGGCGCATCCACCAGCACGATGCCTCCAGGCAGGCGCAGAAGATGGCCGTTGGTGGCGGCAATGCCGCCCGTGTAGGTTTGGATGGTGACATTCGACATGGCCCGCGAAATGCGGGAAACCGGTGGACAATTCAAGACGGAAAAGACAAAATCCCGCGCGAAACAGTGCCCGCGGCCCGTTAAACCCCAGGAAGTATGATCGTTAAACCCTCGTCCCTTTTTGTGGCGGCCTACGCCGTCATTGCGCTGCTCACCCCGGCCGCGCCCATCCTCCGCGCCGCGGACATGAACTACGGCCAGGTGGCCATGCATGTGGCCTACATGCTGCAAAACCACCACTACTCGCACCGCGATTTCGACGACGAGATGTCGAAGACCATGCTGGGTAACTTCCTCGATATGCTCGACTTCCGTCACCAATACTTCACCCAGCAAGATGTGGACGGCTTCCGCGAGAAATATGACACCACGCTCGATGACCATCTCCTGATGCGGAACATCAGCCCCGCCATCGAGATCTATGACATCTACAAGCAGCGCGTGAAGGAACGCGTCGAGTTTGTCAAAGCCACGCTCAAGAGCAAGAGGTTTACCTTCGACTCCAACCGCACCATCGACCTCAAGCGCGACAAGATGCCCTGGCCGAAGGACAAGGTCGCCGCTGACAAGATGTGGCTCGACATCATCGAGGAAAACCTCCTGCAGGAGCGCATCGCCGACGATGCCCGTGCCCGTGAGGACAAGAAAAAAGCCGAGAAAGCCGCTCAAAAGAAGGCTGAGGCCAAGGACACCACCGCTGACGCGAAGAAGGAAGAGCCAAAGAAGGGCGCTGAGCCGAAAAAGGAAGTCGCTGACTCCAAGAATGAGAAGGACGAGAAGGACATGACGCCCGAGGAACGCGTCATCAAGGACTACGACAAGCTTCTCGAGATCACCAACGAGAACGACAACGAGGACACGGTGAACTTCTTCCTCTCCTCGCTCGCCACTGCCTACGATCCGCACACGGAGTACATGAGCACCGATGAGCGCGACTCCTTCAACCAGCACATGACGCACAAGCTCGTCGGCATCGGCGCCCTTCTCGGCATGAAGGACGAGGCTGCGGAGATCCAGGGCATCGTTGTCGGCGGCCCCGCTGACAAGGAAGGCTCCCTTCAGCTCAACGACCGCATCATTGCCGTCGCCCAAGGCGATGAGGAGTTCGTCGACGTGAAGTATCTCAAGCTCCAGAAGGTCGTGAACATGATCCGTGGCGAGATCAACAGCATTGTCCGCCTCAAGATCAATCCCGCGGATGACCCCACCGGTGTCAAAATCATCTCCATCGTGCGTGCCGAGGTCCCCCTGAAGGAAAAGCTGGCCAATGCCGAGCTTCTCCAGACCCCGCCGGAGATGGGCGCTCCGCTCAAGCTGGGCTGGATCAACCTGTCTAATTTCTACGGCGACATGGAAAGCGGCACCGTCAGCGCCAGCGCCGACGTGGAGCGCCTCCTCCGCCGCCTCATCAAGGAAAACATCCAAGGCCTCGTGTTTGACCTCCGTGACAACGGCGGCGGCTCGCTCGACGAAGCCGTGAAGCTCACCGGCCTCTTCGTTCCATCCGGCCCTGTCGTGCAGGCCAAAGACTGGCGTGGCAGCATCTCGTGGAAGGACAGTGAGGCCGAGAAGCCCGTTTATGACGGCCCGATGATCGTCCTCGTGAACAAGGCCTCAGCCTCCGCCTCGGAGATTCTCGCCGCCGCCCTCCAGGACTACCGCCGCGCCGTCATCGTCGGTGACAGCTCCACCTTCGGCAAAGGCACCGTGCAGACCATCCTCGACGTGGCCCGCTACATGCCCTTCTTTAGCGAAAAGAGCCGCGCCGGCTCGCTCAAGGTCACCATTCAGAAATTCTACCGCATCGCCGGGGGCTCCACGCAACTCAAAGGCGTCGTCCCGGACATCCACCTTCCTTCCCGTCTCGATGTGCTCGACATCGGCGAAGGTGCCGCGAAGAACCCGCTGCCCTACGACACCATCCCGCCGCGCAAGTTTGCCCCATGGCGCCCCGATGCCTTCCCGGTGGACGAGCTCAATGCCAGCGTGAAAAGCCGCATCTCCGCCAATCCCGAGTTCCAGATCATTCAGGACGACTCGAAGCGCCTCAAAGAGCGTATCGACAAGAACGCCGTCACCCTCAACCTCGCCGAGCGTGAGAAGGAGCGCATCGAAGTCGAGCAACGTCGTGACAAGATCAACGACGAGCGTTCCAAGCGTGCCAAGGAGGTCGCCGATCGCCTCAAGGACAACGGTTTCAAAGTGTATCGCCTCACCCTCGACAACGTGGACAAGTCCGATCTCGTGCTCGAATCCACCTTCACCAAGGAAGACAGCACCGGCATGCGCACTGCCAAGAAAGAGGACGACGACGAAGACAACGTCACCGACGGCTCCAAGTTCCCCTACGGCATCGAGCCGGTGAAACTGGAGACCATCCACATCCTGCGCGACCTCATCCAGCTCGAGCACAAGCCGACCACCGCCGACAAAGGCGCGAAGTCCGCCGCGGCACCTGCCAGCAAGCCTCAGGCGCAGTAATCGGCCATCGTTTCAGGTTTCAAGTCCCCAGACCTGAAACTTGAAACCTGAAACTTAAAACTCGACTCATGCACGTCGGCATCATCACCGTCTCCGATCGCGCCTCCGAAGGCGTTTACGAAGATCTTGGCGGCCCGGCTTTGCGGAAGGCCGCCGAGAGTTACGGTTGGACGGTTCAGGCCGAGGCCATCGTGCCGGACGACCAGACACGCATCCGGGACACCATCCGCTCCTTTTCATCCCAAGGCTGCGGCCTCATCCTCACCACCGGCGGCACCGGCATCGCCGAGCGTGATGTCACACCCGAGGCTATCCGCGGCATCATGCGTGTCGAAATCCCCGGTTTCGGCGAGGTCATGCGCATGAAGTCCCTCGAACTCACGCCAAACGCCATCCTCAGCCGCAGCCTCGCCGCCGTGGTGGATCGCTCGCTGGTCATCGCCCTGCCAGGCAAGCCTCAAGGAGCCGTCGATTGCCTCTCCTTCGTCCTCGGAGCCATCCCGCATTCGGTGAAGCTCGCGCAAAAGGTGCCCACAAGCTGCTGATTCCAGCGTCGGGCAAGGCATGGAGTGCCGTAGGGAACCGGGCAGAAACATCGAATATCGAACAAGGAACGCCCAATGACGAGGTAATGACGCTTCGCGTCCTTTCCGGACTTCGATATTCCTTGTTCGATATTCGATATTCAAACCCTCTCGGGAGCGCATTGCTCACCCTCATCCTCGGCATCTCAAATCGTCATCGAAGAGTAACCGCCGTCCACGACCATCTCGTGACCGGTGATGAAGCTGCCGCCACTGCCAGCCAGCAGCAGCGCCGCTCCGACGAGTTCCTTTGCTTCGCCGAACCGGTTCATCGGCGTGTGGCCCATGATTTTCGAGACGCGATCTGGCGTGAGTACCTTCTTGTTCTGCTCCGCCGGGAAGAAGCCGGGCACCAGCGTGTTCACGCGAATGCCGAGCGGTGCCCACTCGCGGGCCAGGTTCTTGCTCAGATTGTGCACCGCGCCCTTGGACATCGAGTAGGTGAACACCCGGCTCAGCGGGATCAGGCCGGACATGGAGCCCAGGTTGATGATCGAGGCGGGCACCTTATTTTCGACGAAATACTTCCCGAACACCTGGCAGGCCAGGAACACAGCCTTCGTGTTGATGTTCATGATCCGGTCATACTCGTCCTCCGGGATGTCGAGGAAGGGCGTCGGAGAGTTCACGCCGGCTCCGTTCACGAGGATCTGGCAGCCGCCGCTGCGTTCTTGGACCTGATCGAGCAGAATCTGCAGATCTGCCTTCCGCCCGGCATCGGCAGGGACGAAGTAGGCCTTGCCACCCGCGGCATGAATGGTCTCCAGGCGCTTCTCCGCCTTCGTGGCATCACGCCCCACCAGCACCACCTCGGCTCCCGCCATGGCAAAACCTTCCGCGATGGAGCCACAAAGCTCGCCAGTGCCGCCGATGACGACAGCTGTTTGATTCTGAAGGGAGAAAAGCTCGAAAATGGAGGACATGGCCGCGCATGTATGGCGTGTGCTCCGCAGGCCGCAATCGGCTTTCTGGCGGCAATGCCAAAAATGAATCCACAGGTTCAAAACAGCCGGAATAAGCAAAAACCTCGTGGCTCCCACGTTTGAAGCCACCGCTCATGAAAACTCTTGCTCCCGCCGCGCTCGCCTTGATGATCTTCAGCGTCCTTTACGCCGAGGATAAACCCAAAACCGACCCCAAACCCGCCGCTGCCCCCGTGATCATCAAAACTGAAGAGGAATGGAAAAAGATTCTCACCGAGGATCAGTTTCGAGTGACCCGCCAGCAAGGCACCGAGCGGCCATTTGGTGACATCTACAAGGAGTTCGAAAAGCAGGGCGAAGGCACCTACTTCTGCATCTGCTGCGGTTCCGAGCTGTTTACTTCGAAGGAAAAATTCCACTCCGGCTGCGGCTGGCCCTCTTTCTACGACAGTTCCAAGGCCAACGGCGTGCTCGAACGCGTCGATAACAGCCACGGCATGCGTCGCGTGGAGACTGTGTGCAAACGCTGCGGCGCCCACCTCGGCCATGTCTTCGAAGGCGAGGGCTTCAAGACGCCCACCGACCGCCGCTTCTGCATCAACGGCGTCGCGCTTAAATTCATCCCCAAGGGCGGCCAGCCTCCGAAACTGCTCGAACCCGAGTCCGCTGAGGTTCAGAAGAAAAAGGACGAAGTCGCCAAGGAAGGGGGCGAGACCCCCAAGAAGTGATTGCAAAGTTTTCACTTCTCTAGTTGCCCGCCCTCTGGCAAAAGTGCGTTGAGTATGCCCGCCTTTGCCTATACCGCTCTCTCCGCCTCCGGGGAATCCAAAAAGGGTTCTCTTGACGCGGCGGATCGTGGCGAGGTGGTGCGAAAACTCGCTCGCATGGGCCTGCGGGCGAGCTCCGTGAAGCCGCTCAGTGCTTCCACGGCTCCTGCGGCCAAAGCGAAGCCCAAAGATGGCAAAAAAGCCGCTGCTGCCGCGGCCAAGGACAGTACCGCGCCTTTCGCTGCGCTTTGGCAGCGCCTCAAATCAGCCGGTGGTGACACGGGCAAGGTCCATCTCAAGCACGCTCAGGTCATCGCCTTCACCATCGAGCTGGCAAACTTGCTCGCCGCTGGCTTCCAGATCGATCAGGCGCTCGGTGCCATGGAAAAAAGCAGCGATGCCACCACGCGTGACCTCGCCGTGCGCCTGCGTGAACTCGTGCGGGACGGCATTCCGCTTTCCGCCGCGCTGCCGCAGGTCTCCAGCAGCTTCGGGCCGTTGTTTTGCAGCATGATCGCCGCTGGCGAGAGCAGCGGCTCGCTCGATCAGATCCTCGACCGGCAGGTGAAATACCTCGGCATGATGGAGGAGCTGCGCTCGAAGTTCGTCGGCGCGTTGATCTATCCCGCCTTCCTTGCCGCCACCGGCCTGACGCTCGGCATCGTGATGATCACCTACCTCCTGCCAAAGCTTTCCGTGCTCATCAAAGGCAGCAGCAAGGCCACGCCCATCCTGCTCGACTACATGATGAAGCTGTCCGACTTCCTCCGAAACGAATGGTGGCTGCTCCTTATCGCCCTTGGCATCCTTGCCTTGGCAGGCGTGATCCTCGCACAGATCCCCTCCGTGCAGCTCGGCTGGTTCAAGCTGATGCATCACACGCCGGTCATTGGCGATTTGATGAAGTCGCGGCATGAGCTGCAATTCCTCGAAACGCTCGGCTCCCTGCTGCACAGCGGCCTCGCCATCACCCAGGCGCTGCATTTGCTCAAAGGCACCATCAGCAATCCCTTCATCCGCCAGCAGTTCGAGGGCATCGAGCACATGGTGCAGGAGGGCGAGCACCTCAGCGCCGCACTTCAGAAGGCCAAAGCGCTGCCGCCGCGCTCCATCGACATGATCCGCCTCGGTGAGGAAACGGGAAATCTCGCCGAAGTCGCCACCAAGTCCGCCGCCCGGCTCGACGGCCAGTTCAACCGCCTCGTCGAGCGGGCCACCGCTCTCATCCAGCCTTGCATCCTCGTGGTCATGGCCGTAGTCGTCGGCAGCATCGTGTATGCCGTCATCGACGTCGTCTTCGCGACCCTCCAGCAGATCGGCAAACGCTGACCCTTTTCATCCCAACCTCGTCATGAAAAACACCCTTCGTCCCTCGCTCGTCGCCCGTGGCTTCACGCTGCTCGAAATCATGGTCGTGCTTCTCATCATCGGCCTGCTGCTCGGCGTCGTCGCCGCCGGCATCAATGGCTTCCAGGCCAGCGCCGAGATCCA
>JBJONJ010000453.1:0-3096 GCA_046051905.1 Verrucomicrobiota bacterium | reverse complement strand
GCATGGGCGGCCTTTGCGCCGGACATCGGCGGCGTGAGCATCTTCTCCGGAAACATCCGCGTCTGCTCCTTGCCGCCATACTTCAGCGGGTCGGGGGGATCGAGCCCAACGACGCGATGATCCTCCACCCACACAAAGGGCGGATGGCTGTTCACGACGGGAATGCCGAAGTAGTGATCGAAACCGCACTCGAGCGGCCCCGGTTTCAAATCGGCGTTCCAGTCCGGTTTTGGTTTCTCGCCAAAACCGAGGTGCCACTTGCCAAAGCAGGCCGTCGCGTAGCCGCGTGCCTTCAACATGCCTGGCAGCGTGGGCTTCGTCACATCGACCACGAGCGGGCTCGGGTTCATCACCGGTCCCCGGAGGTTTTTGCGAAACGGATACTCGCCCGTGAGCAGCGCATACCGCGATGGCGTGCACACCGACGAGGCCGAATGCGCATCCGTGAACCGTCGCCCCTGCGCTGCGAGCTTGTTGATGTTCGGCGTCTTCACCTTCGTCGCCCCATAGCAGCCGACATCGCCATAGCCGAGGTCATCGGCGAGGATGAGGATGATGTTCGGCGTCTCCGCCGCGATGAGCGAAGGGCAAAGGGCGAGGAGGATAAGCAGCAGGTGCTTCATGGCGTAGGAAACGCGAGCGCGGCAGGTGTCTGGCGGTCTGTTTTGCATCGGCGCTGGTCCAAAAAAGGCGCGGCGGGAGCTCAGTTGTCCACCTCGACATCCCGCACGCGAGTGAAAGTGCCGCCAGTGAGTATCGCGACCTGTTCCATGAGAGTCTTTTCGCCAAAGGCCGCCGGTTCGTCCTCGCCGATGGCGATGGTGTGAATGCGGCACTGGTGGCGCTGATGGATGAGGCGGGCGGCGTCGAGCACCATTTGGTCGCTGCCATCGGTGGGCGAGCCATCGCTGAGGAGATAGATGGTGTCGAGATTGGCATCCGGCAGCACTTTTTCCGCGGCGTGGCGCAGCGCGGAGACCATGGAGGTGCCGCCATCGGCATCGAGGCGGTCGATGAATTTCGCGGCCTTGCTGCGGTTCGCTGGTTCATTGGTGGCAATACCACGCGGGTAGCAGGACTCGACGCCGTCGCTGAAGGTGAGGATGCCGTGGCGGAGGCGTGCCGGGCGGCCTTCGAGCACGAGGAGGATGTTTCCCATCTGCGCCCGCAGCTTGCTGATGCGGCCGCCGATGGTCATGCTGCCGCTCACGTCGAGGATGAAGAGCTGCCCGTTGCCATCCACCTTCACGCCGTAAAAGGTTTCCATGTCGATCATGGTATCGTCCACGGGCTTCACCAGGGCCTGCAGCTTGAGGAACTCGTCAAACTCGGCCGCCGCGTGCATTTTGAACACGAGGCTGGCCTGGTTGGCCGTCCACCACTCTTTCCAGCGGGTGGCGGGCTCCGTCTCAAAGTGCTGTCCGGTGAGCCGGTAAAGGCTGCGGATGACCCGCGAACCGATGGCGGCATCGCTGACATGCGGAAGCAGGGCCTCGACGGCCCGCGCGTGACGCATGCCGCCGAGCGCATCAGCCGCGCAGGCGCGGATGACATGCGGAAAGGCCTCCGCGAGCATGGAGCCGATACGGGTGACAACGATCTCGGGGTTGTCCTCGAAGAAACCGAGGCCGCGGACGGCCATGGCGACTCGGTGGGGATGTCGCAGGTGGGCTGGATCGCCCTTCGAGGCCTCGATCTGGCTCCAAAACCAGCTGCGGGCCTCCGGAGGATGGACTTCGGCAAAGAAGAGCATCGCGTCGTCCTCGCAGTTCGGATGGGCGGCGAGCCACGAGACGAGCGTTTGCCTGCCTGGCGCATCCTTGGGCCAGGCAGCGGCGATTTCAGCGAGACGGGCCTTGATGCCTCCGCCGACGCGTTTGCTCGACACGGCATCGAGGATGAGTTGCGCGGCCTTGGGGCCTTGCTGGTCCTGCAAACCGGACAAGCTTTCTTGATCGCCCTCGCGGATGCCCTTGGCGATGGTTTTCAAGACCGCCTCATCATCCGCCGCCTGGGCACCGACAGCCAGGAACAGCCAGAGGAGGAGGCGCTTCATGACGGGCGAAAGCGGGAAGGATCAATTCGCGGGCGGGGGCGGCGTGGCTGCCGGATTCAGCGGGCCTTGGATGTTCTGCAAACGCGAGCGGGTGATTTCCGCACGGGCCACATCACGTTCCTCGGGCGAGAGCTCGCGCTCCGCGCCGAGCTGGAGATGGGCGGGCTGGATTTCGAGCAGAAGCAGGTCGAGCAGGCTGCGGTCGCAGTTCGTGATGATGTCGAGGTCAGCACCGAGACGCAGCATGGAGAGCAGGTTTAGCGCCTCCTTCGAGGTCAGCACATGAGCATAGCGCAGGATGGCGTAGGCACGGCCCACCTGGTCGCTCAGCATGGTGTGATGGTCTTCCAGCAACTTTGCACGAGCGGTCTGCTCACTGCGGATCACCCCTTCGATCACTTTTTCGATCTGGGTGATGATCTCGGGCTCTGATTCGCCCAGCGTGTGCTGGTTGGAGATCTGGAAGAGATTGCCGAGAGCCTCGGTGCCCTCGCCATAGAGGCCGCGCACAGCGAGGCCGATTTTTCCCACGGCTTTGATCACCGGATTGATTTGATCCAGGAGCACGAGGCCGGGCAGATGGAGCATGACGGAGGCTCGCATGCCGGTGCCGAGATTCGTGGGGCAGGCGGTGAGGAAGCCGAGCTTGCCATCAAACGCATACGGCAGGGCGGCATCCATCTCCGTGTCGATGCGGTCCACGAGTTCGTAGGCTCCGCGGAGGTTCAAGCCGGGGCGGATGCCCTGGAGGCGGAAGTGATCCTCCTCATTGATCATCACCGAGATGCTCTGCTTGCGATCGATGACGACCGCGCAGCCGGTGGTGCGGGCGGCGTGCTCGCGGCTGACCAGGTGGCGCTCGACGAGCACCTGTTTGCGGATCTTGCTCAGCTCCGTGTAATCGACGCTGTAACCATCCCGCATCTCCGGCAGCTCCTCGACGACGGGACGCGCGGCTTTCAGCAGCTCGATACGCTGATGCTCCTGCGAGAAACCGGGAAACGGAAAGCCGCGCAGATTGCGGGCAAGGCGCACGCGGG
>JBJONJ010000452.1:0-49136 GCA_046051905.1 Verrucomicrobiota bacterium | reverse complement strand
CCGGCACCTTCGCGTTTCGTCAAAAAGGCACCGGCGTGGCTCCGCCGAATGGTCCCGCTTTGATTAAACCGAGCACGGAAACCATCGCCTCCATTTTGAAGAAAGCAGGCTATGCCACGGCGGTGATCGGCAAATGGCATCTCGGCCTCGGCGATCCAAAACCAGAGTGGAATGGCGATTTGAAGCCCGGGCCGCTGGAGATCGGTTTTGATCACTGCCTGCTGCTTCCAACCACGAACGACCGCGTGCCGCAGGTGTATGTGGACGACCACCGCGTGCGGAATCTCGACCCGAAAGACCCGCTGTGGGTCGGCGACAAGGCGCCGGATGAAAATCATCCTACCGGCATCACACACCGCGACACGCTGCGCATGAACTGGACGCATGGTCACAACCAGACGATCCACAACGGCATCGGCCGCATCGGTTTCTACACCGGTGGCAAGGCGGCCCGCTTCCGCGATGAGGACCTCGGCGATGCCTGGATCAACGAAACGAACCGCTGGATCGAGGCGCATGCGCAAGAGCCCTTCTTCCTCTACTTCGCCAGCCATGACATCCATGTGCCGCGCATGCCGCACGAGCGTTTTCAGGGCAAAACCACGCTCGGCTATCGCGGCGATGCCATCGTCGAGTTCGACTGGAGCGTCGGTGAGATCGTGAAGACGCTCGAAAGGCTCAAACTGGCCGACAACACCCTGATCGTGCTTTGCTCCGACAACGGCCCCGTGCTCGACGACGGCTATGTGGATGGCGCGGTGACCCAACTCGGCTCCCATGAGCCTGCGGGACCGTTCAGCGGCGGCAAATACAGCGTCTATGAAGGCGGTACGCGCACGCCGTTCATTGCCACCTGGCCTTCTCGCATTCAGCCAGGCGTCTCCGATGAAGTCGTCTGCACCGTCGATCTCGCCGGCAGCTTTGCCGCTTTGACCGAAACGCCCCTCGCTGCAAACGCCTGCCTCGACAGCCAGAACATCCTGCGTGCTCTTCTCGGCGAAAAAGGCGCCAAAGGCCGCGAATCGCTGCTCCAGCAGGACAACAACGGCAACAACCTCGGCCTGCGCATGGGCGAGTGGAAGCTCGTGCGCATGAAAACGAAGGGCAAATCGCAGGCCGTGGTCACGATGAAGACCCGCGATGAGAGCCAGGCTCCGCTGCACCGCCTTTACCATCTGCCCGATGATCCCGCCGAGCTCAAAGACCTCAGCGCCGAACAGCCCGAGCGACTGAAAACAATGATCGCCAAGATGGACGAGATCGTCGCGGCACCGACGCGGAAGTAGATTTCAGCGCTCCAGCCACAGCGTGTTCGTGCGGAAGTCGAGCGTCAGGCGGCTGCCATGCCAGAAGCGCGAGCCGATGCGCTTCGGGCCCGGCATCACATAGAGTTGAGGGTCGGCGTAGGTGTGTCCGCACAGCGAGACGTCAGGTCCACGAATGATGCGGGCGCCGGCTTGATCCGCCCGCACGCTGCCGCCCACGCCGCTGAGCATCAAGCCCGGCCCCATGCCGATCCCGCCGCGTGCCTGGCCGAGCCGTGCGGCCGTGCTTTGATCAATCACAATGCCCCATGATGAACCGGTGTCGATGATCGCATCCCACGAGAGCCCTCTGGTGCTCACGCGGATCATCGGCACACCGTTGACCATTCGGAAAGGTGTCCGGGTGATGCGCTTACTCCTGGGAACGAAGGCATGGCCAAAACCAAGCTCCACACGCTGGGAACGGTAGTCGTAAGTCACAAAGCTGCACTGCCGCCGGAGGTGATCGATGCCCAAAATGGCGCTGCCCAAGCCGCCGGGCCGCCGGCTGGTGCTGGCCCGCACATAGCAGGTGACATTCTCCGCCTGCCAGGGCCCCAGATCGAGCGTGCGCACGATGCCCTGCCGCGCCGGCGTATGCCCGTGGATGCCTTTGATGCTCGTTCCGCGCCCGGTTTGCGGGATGCCATGCATCGCGGCGAGGTTGGCTTCGATCACCGTCACTGAGGCCCCGGTGTCCAGCAGCATGGAAATGGGCCGGTGGCGGTTGATGCTGGCATTCACATGCGGAGCATCCGCCCGGAAATGCAGCGGCAGCACGAGGTCCGCGTCGCTTCGCGAGGGCAGGGAAGCCCCCGGAACCACGCAGGAGGCCAGCAGCGAGAGAAAAGGAAGGAGCAGCAGGGGTTTCATGGAAAGGTTCTTGAGCCGGAAGGGCAGCGGTGCAGTGATGGCGCAGATGAACGAAACGCAACCCACGGATGCCCCGAACGAAAATTACGAGCTGCTGGACAGCGGGGGAGGCCGTGTGCTCGAAAAATGGGGGCCGTCTGTGTTCGCGAGGCAGGGCCAGCAAATCTGGTGGCGGCGCAAATTGCCGGGTGGCGACTGGAAGAAGGCGCTCGACTTCAAACGGAACCTGAGGCAGCCGCTGAAAGTGCGTTTCGGCCAGTTGGTGTTTTTGATCGGTGGTGCTGGAGGCAGCCCGCGGGCTCTCGGGCCGGAGCTCAGCGAGTCGTGGGACCGTGTCACGGCGATGTGCGCGGCTTTTTCGACCAAGATGCGTCGTCCGGCACGGGTGCTGCACCTCTATGGCGGCGTGGGCGGGCACACGATGGCCGCGGCACTGGGCGGAGCGAGCGTGGCGCATGTGGAGGCCCATCAGGAATCGCTTTCACGTGCTCGTGAGAATGTCGCGCTCAATGCTGCCGCGCTCGCCAGCCGGGACATCCGCTGGGTGCTGGAGGATCCGGTGAAGTTTGCGCAGCGTGAAAAGGCGCAGAACGCCCGTCATGACCTGGTCATTGTCGATCCGCACAGTTCGCGGGAGGCAAAGCATGGCTTCGAGCCGGAGCGTGATCTGGCCCCGCTCATCGCCACAGCCAGCGGACTGGTCAGCGACACGCCTCTGGGCCTCGTGGTGGTCTGCCGCCAGGGCAACCTTTCCCCGACGACGCTGCAAAACCTCCTCAAACACGAGCTGAGCATCTTTGGCGGCTCCTTCGAGTGCGGCGAGCTTCTGCTGCGCGGCGCCGAGGGCGTGCCACCCGTCGCCTGCGGGGCGTTCGGCCAATGGAAAAAGTGATCTGCCATGACTGACAAAAAGACGCCCCAATCCCTCCTCGGCATGACGCCGGGGGAGGTGGAGGCTTTGATCAAGGAGATGGGCGAGCCGGGTTTCCGGGCGAAGCAGGTGGTGGAGTGGACGTTTGTGCGTCGCGTGGCGGACATCGAGGCGATGACGAACCTCCCGAAGGCGTTGCGAGAGCGGCTGAAGGAGCGGCTGGTGACGCGGTCGATGTCCATCGCCACGGTGAGCGGCTCGGCGGATACGACGCGGAAGTTTCTGCTGAAGCTGAACGATGGTCGCTATGTGGAAACGGTGCTCATCCCGGCGAATCCGGCGCTTTACGGCGGCAAATCGGACCGGCGGACGCTCTGTGTGTCGAGCCAGGTGGGCTGCGCGTATGACTGCAAATTCTGCGCCAGCGGGCTCGCGGGCTTCACGCGGAATCTAATGGCGGGGGAGATCGTGGAGCAGATCGTGCAGGTGGAGGCGCACACGGGCGAGCGGGTGGACAACCTGGTCTTCATGGGCATGGGCGAGCCGCTGGCGAATTTTTCGAACCTCATCAAAGCCATCGAGATCCTGAACGCGGAGTGGGGCATCGGCATCGGGGCGCGGCACATGACGGTGAGCACGAGCGGGCTGGCGCCACAGATCCACAAGCTGGCGGATTTTCCGCTGCAGATCCGCCTGGCCATCTCGCTGCACGGGGCGAGCGATCCGGTGCGGAATGAAATCATGCCGGTGAACCGCAAATACCCGCTGGCGGAGCTTTTTGAGGCGCTGGAGGCCTGGAATGCGAAGCGGAAGCAGTTCCTCACCTTCGAATTCATCCTGATCGAGGACGTGAATGACAGCCTCGATCAGGCCCGGATGCTAGCCAAACGGGCGAGGAGCGTGAACGCGAAGGTGAACCTCATTCCCTACAACACCGTGGACGGCCTGCCTTGGAAACGGCCGTCCGAGCAGCGTCAGGATGCCTTTTTGGAGGTGCTGACCTCGGCAGGAGTGACGGCGACGCTGCGCCGGGAGAAGGGCCACGACATCGCCGCGGCCTGCGGTCAGCTCCGGCTGAAGCAGGAAACCAGCGAGGGGATCATCGAGTCACCGATCCCGGAGAAACGGATCACCATTGGCGGAGGAGCTTGAGGTAGGCAGCACCAGCTAGTGCCTGCACCACTCCTCCAGGCTTTTGCGTGCCCAAGGTTTGACGAGCTGAATTTTGCCGCCGGTAAGCGGCGCGGATTTCGCGACCGACTTTTCGTGGCAGCCGACATGGAAGTTGGTGGAGTGGAGTGATTTAGGTTTTCCACCATAGATCCAAAGAACTATCGTTCTGTTTGCACCATCATGAAAAGGCCCTCACCATGTCACGTCACTTGAACGCCAAGGCGGGTAGGATTGGGATTTGAGTTTCCAATATTCCCAGGCCAAGGTGATTATTCGAGTAGCAGCAATGAACCTGGGTGGCAGAAGGTCGTGCTGAAATTCGCTGGCTGTATGACAACTTGGCCGACACAGAGGCCTGGGCCCCGCCACATGAGCTTCGCGCGTATTGCACCGACAATGTCGGCCAGGCTCGTGAATGAGGTCGAAAATCAATTAGTGCTAAGAAAGTGTTCGGTGCTAACGTCTCAGCCCACGCATGAAGCACCTCCTCATTACTCTCCTTGCCGTCACCACGCTCGCTCAAGCCGAAACCACCGTCACCATGACCGGCGTGCATAACTGCTGCAAGAGTTGCACCAACGGCATCGTCAAGGCCGGCACCAGCGTCGGCAAGGATGTCACCGTCACCACCGAGGGCAAGACCGTCACCATCACGACGAAGAAGAAGACCGATGCCAAGAAGGCCATCGAGGCCATCATCGCCGCCGGTTACTTCGGCAAAGTGGAAGGCGAAGAATCCACCGCTTTCAAAACCGCCTCCAAGCCCGAGTCCAAAATCACCAAGGCCACCGTTAGCGGCGTGCATCTCTGCTGCAAAAAATGCGCTGATGCCGCCATCGCTGCAGTGAAGAATGTTTCCGGTATCACCAAGCACGACATCGTCGCCAAATCGCAGTCCTTCACCGTCGAAGGCGAGTTCACCAAGGCCGAGCTGGCCACCGCTCTGAACGCAGAAGGACTCGCTGGAGACATCCAGTAATTACCGCAACCAACAACATTGCGGAGCCGGGGTTCGCTGAGGGGCGACCCCGGCTTTGTTTTTAGGCATAGCTACCGCCATCACTCATTAGCATGACACAGGCCCTCTCAGCGTGAGAACGTGCTCACCAGCTTGTCCGTGAAGGTCACCCGCACCGCCTCCGCCTTCACCACCTGCCCAAATCGTGGCGAAACCTGGTTTCGCACCACCTCGCAGGCTTGGATCGCCTCCCCTTCGATGTGCAGCTTGACCTCTGCGCCGTCTCGATGACTCAAAACGAACTCACGCCCCTCCTCGCCGCCGATGCGCCACTCAGGTGCCAGCTGCCACACCACCGCATGTGCCGTGCGGCCACACACCTCATCCGTGATGCAGGCACTGCTGTCCGCCATTTGCACGCTCCGCTTCACAAATGGCCCGTCGCACGCGAAACGTACCACACACACCTCATCCATGATTTCCATCTTCGGCACATCGTGATGCTCACGCCACAAAAACGGCCCTGCACGCATCGGCACGCTTCGTCCATAAACCGGCACCGGTCCATTGTGAACCTCCCAAGCGGCCAGTTTGGCCCGCAAAGCCGCATCACCGTAGTAACCGCCCGTTCCCGGATCAATCACCACCGGCTCGCCATTGCTACAAAGCGAAACATGCATCGCGTCGAGATGCCCATGTGCTGCCAGCGTGCCAAAACCAAGCGGTGAGGCATCCACTCGCGCCGTCCACGCTTCACCACGCCAGATCGCGTGACCGCTCTCTGCATGCGTGATCCACTTTTGCCGCAGAGCTGAGGTCACTCGCGGTGCTTCACCCAGCCAGAAAGCCAGCGCGGCACCTTTCTCTTCGCCAAGCAGCCACGCCCGCCATTCACGCTCCGCGTTTCGGCGATCCATCGTAAAGGGCGTAACCTGTGCATCATCGCTGTCGCCAAAGTCCCAGGCGCCGAGACTCACATCACAGAAGAACTGCGCCGCATCTTTGAGCCGCTTCAAAATCATTCCGTGCAGCCCGTCCATCACGCGACCTGACTGCCACGCCATCTCCCAGGCAAAGAGATGATAATGCAGCGCCTGCTCCTTGTTCCCGCCATCCTCTGCAAACTGCCGCAACACCTCTTCCTCCAGCATCGTCCACAACCGCTCCGGGCAGCAGATCACCTTCGCCAGCGATGGCCAGCGCCGCGTCACCATGACGAGCGCAGCGAGTTCGCCGATCAGGTGATTGTTCGCCGACGATCCAAACGACCTCTTCCGCCACACCCACCACGCATGCAGGGGCACCAGTTCTTGCGCGATACGATCCTGCTCCGCGAGGATCTCCGCATCACCACCCGCCCTCACCAACGCATCGATCCAGCAGAAGTTCATCAACCGCAGCGCCCCTTCGAGCGGACTGCGCCAGTGGATGCCGTTGGATGCCGGATTCTTCTCCAGCCAGTCACTCATCCATCGCTGCGCCAGGCGCAAAGCATCCGGATTCTCATTCAGCCAGCCATCCTGGGCCAGCCGCACCACCTCGCTCCATCGCGAAAGCTCCCACACGCAGCGTGCATCCGCGCCTTCGGGGAGTTCACGATGATTAAATACTTCCGCAGGCACCTCCACCCCATGCACCGGATCGAGATTCCAGTTTGGCGCATCGCCCACCGGCACCTCTTTCCAGCCAAACAACCACGCCCGGCGCATCTTCACCGCCTCGCGTAGCTCAGTTGGGGCCTTCTCTTTCGTCGGCAGCCGCATCGAACTCACCTCCACGGCTCCGAGCACAAAATCATCCAGCGTCCGCAACGTCGTCGTCGCCGTCCACTCCTGCGCCTTCACCTTTACCCGGCCCGCAATCTCCTGCGGCGGCATCGCCCGCAGGCGGTGCCACAGCCAGCTCACTTTTCTGAACGCGGTCATGTCAGTTCGATGATTCGATTTCCCTTCACCGCCTCCATGACCGCAAACGTCAGCCGCATGCTCTGCCGCGATGGCGCATTAGGCAGCGGATGTGGCTTTCCATCCTTCAAAAAGCCCAGCCAGGCCGCCATCTCCTCCGCGTGACCTTTCGACGCGTGCTTCGTGACCTTCGCCTTCCGGTTCTTCCAAACCGTTAGCTTCATGAAGTTCTCGCACTCCGCCACGAGGCCGTTCGCAAACACGCGGATGCTTTCCTTCGGAAACGCGCTGTCACCCTCTGCCGAGTAGATCAGTTGAAACGTCGAGCCATCCGCAAACTCCACCTGCGCCGAAACCGAATCCGTTCCCGTCTTCTGCGCCGAAACCCGCACTGGCCTGCCAAGCATGAAACACGCAAAATCGAGCATGTGACAGGCTTCGCCGATGATCCGCCCACCCTGCGCCGGATCAGCATACCAATGATCTGCCGCCAAAACACCCGCGCCGACGTGATACGACATCATCTTCGCCCCCGGAGCCTCACTGAGCCACTTCTTCATCTCCAACGCCGCTGGCGCAAAACGCCGGTTGAAGCCGACCATCACGCTTCCGCTCGTTTCAGCCATCGCCGCGCCGATTTCGGCCAATTCATCCGGCGTTAGACACAGTGGCTTCTCCACAAAAACATGCTTCCCGGTCTTTAGCGCCTTCAAAACCATCGCCGCATGCAGATCGTGCCGCGTCCCGATGATCACCGCTTCCGACGTCGCCTCCGCGAAATCCGTCGCCGCCTTCGCAAAGCCGAATTTCTCCTTCACATGCCTCGCCGAAAGCCCTGTGCCGTTCACCACCGTGCCGAGTCCGATGAGTCCTTTGAGATGCGGCAGCAGCATCGTCCGCACAAAATTCCCCGCGCCGACGACATCAAGGGTGGAAACGCTGTTCTGTAGTCCCGCCTTTAGGCGGTCTGGATGTTCTGCACTCGAAACTGGCATCTGATCGACGGACCGGCTGAAGCCGGGACTACAATACTCGATCATCACGCCGATCTCGTCTTCCAGCCGCTCATAAACTCCAACGACATCCCCAAACCCCACCCGCCGCGTCGTCACCGGCTCCAAATCAAGCCGCCCGCTCCGCATCAGCTCCAGACACGCCTCAAAATTCCGGTTCTCCGTCCAGCGCACATAACCTGCGGGATAATCCACGCCTCCCCACTCATAGCTCGGGTCATATCTCCCCGGTCCATAGCTGCGACTGTAGCGCACTGTGATGTCCTTTTGGAACGCCGTCTTCCATTCCAGCGACGCATCATGCATGCCCACAATCACCAGCGTCCCGCGATCCCGCAGACAAGCCACTGCTTGCGTCGTCACCTCCGCTGATTGACCACCCACACACAGCAGCACCGCATCCACGCCCATGCCGCCGGTCCAGTCACGCACCGCGTTCGCCACATCCGCCGATGCGACCCGTTCCGCGCCCATCTGCTTCGCAGTCTCCAGACGTGCCTCATTCAAATCCACCGCCATCACGCGAGCACCGGCAATTTGCAGCAGCTTCGTCGTTAGCAGTCCCACGAGCCCTTGCCCAATCACCAGCACGCGCTCGCCGATTTGCGTCTGCGCCTGCCGCACGCCCTGCATCGCGATGGCCGCCAGTGTCGTGTAGGCCGCCTGCCAGTCTTCCACACCTTCCGGCACCTTCGCCGCCAGCAAATCTGGCACGCTGATCACCTCCGCGTGCTGCGCACACTCCGCGCCGCCACACGCCACGCGATCTCCCACACGAAAACGCGTGTTCAGCGCATCCACCGCCATCACCACGCCAGCCGCCGAGTAGCCCAGCGGTGTGGGGGACTCCAAACGATTCCTCACTTTCTCCGCCGCCGCTTTCCAGCCGAGCGTCCGCGCCGTGTCGAGCACCTTGCGCACCTGATCGGGCCTCGCCCGTGCCTTTTCGAGCAGCGACATCTTCGCCTGCTCCACCTTCATCCGCTCCGTGCCCGGCGAGATCACCGAGCACGTCGTGCGCACGAGAATCCCTCCCGGTATCAGCGCCGGCACCGGCACTTCCTGCAACTCCAAGCGGCCATCTTGATATTGAGCGAGCTGCTTCATGAGAGCGCCTCCTTGATCAGCCGCCAGATGAAGAGCGGGTTGTTGCGGAAGTAGCGACCAGCGAGCCGCCGCGGCTCCTGGCAGACGCGGTAAAACCATTCGAGGCCGAGACGCTGCATCCAGCGCGGCGATTGCTTCACGCGGCCCGTGTGGAAATCAAATGCCGCGCCGACACCGAACATGAGCGTGGTGTCCAACCGGTCGAGATACGCGTGCATGAAGCGGTCTTGCTTCGGCGTGCTGATGCCCATCCAGATGATGTCAGGCTTCAATCCACGCACCTGCTCGATCAAAGCCATCTCCTCGTCACTCGTCAGCGGACGAAACGGCGGACACTCCGCGCCGACAATCTTCACGCCGGGAATCTTTTGCTCCAATGCCTGTTTCAACTCCGCCGCCACGCCCGGCATGCCACCATATAAAAAGTGCGTGCGGCCTCGCGCCACACCACGTCGCATGACTTCGAGCATCAAATCAGGCCCATACACACGATCCATGTTGGGGAAGCCCTTCATCCAGCCGATCCATGAAAGTGGCATGCCGTCCGGCGTGATGAGAAAGGCCTTCTCCAGCACCTTGCGAAACTCAGGCTGCTCATACGCCTCCGTGAGCTGATGCACGCCCGTCACACAGACGTAGCCCTTCGTCTTCGAGTCCAGCGCCTGCTCCACCGAGGCGCAGCACGTCTCCATGTTCATCGCATCGACCGGCGATCCGAGGATGTGAAAGCGGGGGATCATGGTTTCAGTGTCGCCACCAGCCAGCGATGCTTCCCGGTGCTGGTTTTCTCGATTTCATCTACCACACGCAGTGTGAGCGTGAAATCATCACCCAGCTTCCGCTCCAAACCGGCGTGGATGATGGCCTCTCGATCACGGGACCATGATGGCGCCCGTTGAAGATGGCATTCGACTTCGCCTGTCTGATGCTGATGGAATTGGACGGCCAGCAGGCCGTCAAAGAGGTCATCATGCATGTTCATCGCCGTGAGTGAGATGCGGCGCCCCGTGCGGCTGATGAGAAACTCGTAATCGCGACCGATCACATGCTCGTCGGTGCTCCACAGGTCAGCCGTGCGATAGCGGATGAGCGGCATGACATGGTTCTGAAACGAGGTGGCGATGATCTCGCGGTTCCCTTGCGCATCCTGCTCGCCGAACTCGACGAAGCCATAAGCAGGCCAAAAATGCAGCGAGGAGCTTCCCGGACGCTGTGCGGCGAGCACCGCTCGCTCGCTGTGACCATACCAATGCATCACCGGCGCTTCGAAATGGTCTTCTAACTGCCTTTGAGCCTCCACGCTGAGTTTCTCCGAACCGCAAAGCAGGGATGTGAGCTTGAAATCGAGCCTCACCTCCATCTGCATGAGCATCAGCGCCGCGCTGGGATAGGCGTGCAGGTGCTGCGGACGAAAGCGGTTCAACTCAGCCACATACTCCGGCAGTCGCTCGGGCGTGAGATGATACGACGAAAGCACCAGCCAGTTCCGTGTGGCATCAAAGGTCGCGATGCGGCCATCGGAGCGGCTGGAAGTCACTCCACCGCGGATCACCGCGACGCGATCGCCCGGTCGATAGCCTGCACGAGCCCACGTGGCCTCGAGATAGGCCTGCTCCTTTGGACGACTGATGCCCTTGTGCAGATAAAAGCTCACCGGCACGCCGCTCGAGCCACCGGTGGTCATCGCGAGCCGTTGCGAGGCCCCACCGCTGACCATGCTATCGCGGTTCAGGATGATGTCTTGCTTGGTGAGTATCGGATAAGCCGCCAGTTGCTCCAGCGATTCAAAGTTCTCCGGCCTCACACCAGCTTCGACGAAGCGTTTCGCGTAAAACGGTGCTCGTTGCGCGGCGATCAACGAATCGCGAATCGCGGCGATTTGATAGCGCCGGGTCGTTTCGGCATCCCACGACTCCGATTCGCTCGCTTCACGTCGAAAGCGCTCATAAGCCGCGCCTTGGCGAATCGAGGTCGGAATCACCCGATACGCTCTGCCCGCCAGTGTTTTTACCGGCTGCGGTGCCGCTTCATACAAACGAAGCAGCGGGTAGAGCGTGTCTTCGAGGGACATGATCATCGGAGAACGCGAAGAGCAGCCACGGCGGCGCCGAAGCCGTTGTCGATGTTCACAACGGTGAGGCCGCTGGCGCAGGAATTGAGCATGGTGAGCAACGCGGCGATGCCATGGAGGCTCGCGCCGTAGCCGATGCTGGTGGGCACGGCGATCACGGGTTGGGCCACGAGGCCACCAACGACACTTGGCAGGGCGCCATCCATCCCAGCCACGACGATGAGGAGGCTGGCGCTGCGCAGCAGCTCGAGCTTGGAAAGCACGCGATGCAGTCCGGCGACGCCGACATCATTCACTCGCGTGACCTTCACACCAGCGAATTCAAGCGTCTGCGCCGCTTCCTCTGCCACAGGTTGATCGCTCGTGCCGGCACTCATGACGAGCACGGGTGCGTGCGTGCCGCCGCGTTCCATCTGGCCGATTCGGTAGAGACGTGACACAGCATCGTAACTGCCGGTGGGGAAGCGTTGCAGCAAAATGCTCGCCATTTCCGCAGGGACACGTGTGGCGAGGGCGCTGCCATGTGCGGCGACGAGCGCGGCAAGTGCATCGGTAATCTGCGTGAGTGTTTTGCCTTCAGCGAAGACCGCCTCGGGGAAACCCTGGCGGATCAAGCGATGCGTGTCCGCAAGCACGCTGCCGACTTCGGTGAAGGGAAGTGTCCGCAGCCGGTCAAGTGCTGCATCAGTGGGCAGCCTGCCTTCACTGACTTGCGTGAGGAGATCACGGAGGCGGGCTTCGTTCATGCAGTGCGGGCAGCAAGGACTTCGTTCATGCTTCCGGAGCGTAGCCCGGCAAGGTCGAGAGTGATGTAAACATAGCCTAGGTTTTTAAGCGCCGAGTGGATGATGTCACGCTGCTTCAAAACGAGGTGCAAATCAGCCTCGGGCACTTCGATGCGGGCGACATCGCCGTGGTGGCGGACGCGCAGCTCGTGCAAGCCGAGGTCAAACAAAGAGGCTTCGGCTTTTTCGACCTGCGAGAGCAGTTTGGGCGTCACTGCGGTGCCATAAGGAATGCGTGAGGCGAGGCAGGCAGCCGCAGGTTTGTTCCAGTTCGGCAATCCAAGAGCCTTGGCGGCTTCGCGGACGTTCTGCTTGGTGAAGCCGAGCTCATGCAGCGGGCTCAAAATATGCAACTCGCGAGCGGCAGCGCGGCCGGGACGCACGTCGAGCGTGTCCTCGGCGTTCATGCCATCGAGGACGTGTTCGAGGCCGTTTTGCTCCGCAAACTGGCGGAGTGCTCGATACACGTGGTCTTTGCAGAAGTAGCAGCGGTTGGGTGCGTTGGCCTGATAACGCGGATCGTCCGTTTCGGCGGTCAGGAGCAGTTCCAAGCGTGCGCCGAGGGATTTGGCGAGCTGGACGGCTTCGTCTCTCTCGCTTTGCGGAAGGCTGGGTGAGACGGCGAGCAGGGCGATCACGTTCGCGGAGCCCAGCGCATCCAAGGACGCCTTGAGCACCAGCGAGCTATCCACCCCGCCGGAGTAGGCAACGGCGACGCGTTGCAGAGGCTTGAGATGATGATGGAGCGCCGCGATCATGGCATCAGGTTCTTCTGAAACTTCGGCGCGAGGGCGCGGATGAGATCGAGGAGCATGCCGACGGTTTGCGAATCGGTTCGCTCGCGTTGGCCGGATTGCTGAGGATGGAGGCCTTGGGTGACGATGGCCATGATGGAAGGATAGGCCCAGCGGTGGTTCACCTGGCGGAAGACGCTGTCACTGAAGCTGAGCCACTGTCGCTTGGCGTCACTCGTGGTGGTGACGTCTTTGCCGACGAACCAGTAGATGTAGTGCGCCTTGAGCACGCGGCGATCTGTGCTGCGCAGGTCGAGACGTTCGAGAGAAAGATCGCGCACATAAAGCTCCTGGCCTGTGGGCAGCTCGACAGGCAGCACTCGGGAGCTGGTGATGGTCCAGCCTTGGCCGGGAAGGCAAACTTCAGGGCGGTGAATGCTGCGTGTATCTTCACCAGCAATGACGAGGGAAGCGTGGGCGACATCCCGCTCTTCGACATGTTGGCCGGGCGTGCGATAGGTGCGCTTGACCTGTGTGGTGTCGGCCGGGAGGAGCTTTTTCTCCATGTCAGACTGAGCCTCGACCTCACCGATGTAAATGCCGGCAACCAGCGGGAGCTCGGCGACCACGCCTGCATCATCACCACCGCGTGCTGAGGGCGAGGAATGACACAGCCACGCCGTGAGGCCACTGAGTCCGAGAATGATGAGCGAGCGCCAGATCATGCGTTGGAGACGGCGATGCGTCGCACCGTCGAGGCGCGTTCCGTTTTATCAATGCGATCCATGAGCCACGCAATGCCTTGCAGGCCCGCGAGGGCGACGAGGAAGACGACGATGCCGGTGAGGAAATGGAAGTTGGAGACTTCTTTGTCGGCATCGCCGATGGCGAAGGACTGACCGAAGAGGGTGGAGGCACCGAGGAGCACGAGGATTCGGGTCATGTTTGCCAGCACGGCGAGCGGGAAAGTCATGAGGAAGAGGAGCCAGCGCCGCCAGAATCCTTTCTGGCGATGGTAGCTGAACAAGGCACCGACCATCATCAATGCAAACAGGCTGCGCATGCCGGAGCAGGGGCCTTCCACATTCAGGCTGAACAACGCTCCTGCCGCGCGGCCAGGCGCGGGGCCGGAGAGGAGCGTGGTGCCTTCTTGGATGACGGGCACACTGAGAAAGTTTAGCACACCCGAGGTGAACCGGATCATGAGGAATCGCATTTCGAAGGCGAGACTGCTTTCCAGAAAGGCCAGGGGCCAGGCAAAGCCGAGCATGAGCCATGGGAAGACACTTTCCCAGCTGCGGCGAATGCCGATGAGCCACAGTAAAGATCCGGCGACGAGCGTCATCAGGCCGATGAAGCCAAGGTAGAAGTTGTTCGCCCGATAGCCCGCATAGTAGAAGAACAAGGCGATCAGGATCAGCGGCATCCCGAGATAGGAAGGCGTGGCTGGGAGGGCGGAGATTTCATCGCGGCGCCGCCAGATCAAGTAACCTGAGATGGGCAGGGCGAGAGCGCCATGCTGCCAAGTGGGATCCTTCCAATACATCAGCAGGTGCGAGAGGATGGTTCGCTTGATGGGGCCATAGCCTGCGGCATACGGTAGCACACCGACAAGGATCACCGCGGCGGCGAGAAGCAGGGCGATGGACAGGATTCGGGACACAGGAGCTGACCAAGAGGCTGGGGTGATGGAGTGCTGGAGGGTTGATTGAATGCCTAGATTCATGCCCCCGACACTCCATCACCCCGTTTCGAGGTGAGGAGACTTTGGTAGATGTGCTGGAGGCCGTTCCAGTGGGCTTGCCATGAGAAATCCTTCACATGCGCCCGCGAGGCCTCGGAGCGGCGCTGGCGTTCGACGGTGTCATTGAGCAAAAGACGGCAAGCGGCATTGCCAGCGGGAAGATCATCGAGGTCAAAGTAGAGCGCGGCATCGCCGCCGACCTCGGGCAGGCTGGTCGCACGAGCGCAGACGACGGGGCAGCCGAGCTGCATGGCCTCGAGCACGGGCAGGCCGAAGCCTTCATGCGTGGAGGGAATCAAGGTGGCGGTGGCATGGGCGTACCAAGCGGTGAGTTGCGCGTCACTGGCGCGACCGAGCTCAATGAGCGTGGCATGCTGGCGGATGTCGCTGGCGAGGCTTTCGGGGAGTTTGTGTCCAGCCCGCACAAGCGTAATTTTGCCAAGGCCAGCGAGCATCGCCGGAAGCGCGGCGAGGTTTTTTCGCGGAAGAGCACTGCCGACACTGAAAAAGTAAGGCTGCGTGCTTTGCGCTTGTTTGACCGCCTCAGGACAAGGTGGAGGAAGTTCGGTGCAGCCGAGCGGGACGACGTGGAGCTTGGCTGGATCGAGTTGAAGAAGGCGAATTGCCTCGTCACGACTCACCGCGGAGTCGCAGGAGACGGCGTCAGCGAGGCGGAGATGCGCCACCGCGCGAAAGTAGCGCGCACGCTGAGCCTCAGTAAGGCCGCTGGGATCGACGAGCGGGATCAGATCGTGGAGCGTGACCACGGTGCGGACACCTTGCGGCACATGTGGTAGGAGATCGGCAAAGCTATGATCGAGGATGTGAAGGATGCCGCTGCGTGCGCGGGACCGGATGAGACGTGGATACGTCACTCGGCGCATCCAGAGGCGTTGAAGGCGTGAGCCTCCAGGGGTATCCACGGCGGCGATAGGCAGCAGGCAGCGTTCACGCATGCCGCTGATGTCGCAAAGCTCATGAGCATAGCGGTTCATGCTGGCCCAGCCCATCACGGGCGGTGTTGGAGCGATGTGTAGATGGAGGGACATAATTCAAATGATGCCTCCTCGGCCGAAGAGGTCCGGTTCGGCGCAGAGGAAGTCGATTTCTTGGCTCGTTCCGACGGCACCGTGGCGGACTTTCAGCATCAGACGGGCGCATCGGTAAATCACTTTGCCGAGCAGGCGGCGCACCTTCCCGGAGCGGGCGGTGGAGCAGTAGTGTCGGCCCTGCACGGCGATGCGGGCGAAGCCGCAGGCACGCATACCCTGAGCCATGCTGCCGGGCGTGAGGCCTAGCTCGTGGGTGAGATCGCCATAGCGCGTGGCGGAGGCTAGCGGGCTTTGTGCATTGAAGGTGAGCAGCCACAACTCGCCACCTGGTTTCAGCGCTTGCCTCCCCGCGGTGAGGAAGCGGAGGAATTCGTCCTTCGTGAAGTGCTCGACGATGTCTTTGGCATGCAGCAGGTCGAACGAGGCCGGATGGGCTTCGAGGAAGTCGATCACGTTTTGCTCGAACCAGGCACCGGAAGGCCGCTGCCGGCGGGCGAAGCCAAGATCGGAGGGGGAGAGGTCCACGCCGGTGAGGTTTGAATAGCCTTTCGCCTGCAGCCAGCCGAGCCACTCGCCCTTGCCGCAGCCGAGATCGGCGATGGCGGCGTCTTTTCGCGAGGGTAGGCCGTCGTAGCTGGCTTCGTATTGCGCATGTTGAGTGGCGGCGTCGTAGGTCTTCTGCTCGCCGAAGGCGGAGGAGTAGTCACGGTAGAGGATGTCGCGGTAATTTTTCATTGGGAAACGACGGGGAGAGTCAGAGCCTGTCTTGATCGCAGGCGGCGCAGAAGCGCGCCTCGTTTGTTGAGCGTCCAGCGCTCCAGCGGAACTCCGATCACGATGACGATGGTCAAGACCACGGCGACGAGCATCAGCGTGAGCATGGTCAGGGAGCCTGAGGGTGCCAAATGGCGCAAGGCGGAGGCGGTGATGTCGAGCAAAGGCTGGTGCATGATGTAGAGAGGGTAGCTGAGCAGGCCCATCCATGCTGCGGCTGAGCGCCAGCGGTCAAACCCGCGCCAGGTGCTGCCGCCGAGCAGGAGCAGGAGCCAGCCAGGCAGCGAGACATAGGTGACGGCGCACAAAAGCATCGTGCGGGCATTGAGATGCATAAGCCAGGCTTGAGCGGCATAACCTGCCAGCAGCAGCAGCAGCCCGGCCCATGTCATCCACCCTTGCGATCGACTTTGAAGAATATGCCACCCGTGGGCTAGGGCGGCACCACCTAGCCAGCCGGGAAACGAGGCGGCGATCATGGCCAAGGCGAGCCAGGAGGAGTCCGCCGCGCCACCGTGGAGGCTTTTCCACAGAGCAAACAGTACCGCGGCCATCACCGTGGAAGCGGCGAAAGCGACAGCAAAGGCGCGGAAATGCCTGAAGCGGCAGGCAATCAGGACAGCGGGCCAGGCGGCGTAGTAAACCATCTCGTTAGTGAGGCTCCACGCGGGCTTGATGGCGGGAAGAACGCCAGTGATGCCCTGCATCATGAGCAGGTGCCCGCCGATCATCAGTGAACCCGGCCAGGGACTGGAGGACAGGGCCAGAACCAAAGCCACCAGATAAACCGGGTAGATGCGAGAGACGCGGGCGAGCGCGTAGAATCCCGCCGCCAGTCCCGTGCCTTGAGCCTGCTGTCCGAGAATGGAGCGATGAATGCAAAAACCCGAAAGAACAAAAAAGCCCGATACCCAGTATCCACCCCTGGCAAGTGTGAAGTCCAGCATGGTGGGAAACGAGGCCGATGGCAGCGCCAGATGCGCGGCTTCCAAACCATGCGCGATTAGCACCATGATAGCGAGGAAGCCGCGTAGCATGTCAACAAGCGTGATCAGCGCCTGATCCCTTTCCATGAGTGTTTGCGTGTTCATGAAGACAGGCGCTGCTGAATGAATCCGACCCACCGGGCGGCGAGGGCCTCGTGGGTAAAGAGGGTGCGAACGCGTTGAAGTTGTCGCGTGGCGAGCTCGGAACCTTGTTTCAAGTCGCGGAGACGTTGGGCGAGCGTGGTGGCATCGCCAGAAGGGAAGAGTGCGGCGTCATCGGCGAGGACTTCGGGAATGGCTCCACTGCGTGCGCCGAGGGTGGCGACGCCGCACGCCATCGCCTCGATGAGGACGTGGCCGAATTGCTCTTCCCAGCAGAGTTTCATACTGTGAACGGATTTACTGGCCAGGACAAAGACATCGAGGCAACGGAGGAAATCCGGGATCCCGGAGTGGGTGCGAGGCGGGAGAAGATGCAGCCAGGGCTTCTTCGACGCTTCATCCCGAAGCCAGGACTCCAACGCACCGGAGCCGAGCATGGCGAGATGAAGATCACCTACCTCCTCACAGGCCTGCACGAGCTCGCGAAGGCCTTTTTCCTCGGCGAAGCGTCCACAGTAGCCGACGACGAAAGCATCGCGCGGAAGGCCACAGGCTTGACGAAGGGTGTTTCGATCCGACAGCGCGGCAGGTTGATGGTTCCCGAGATCGACGCCGATTTGCGGAGCGACGAGTAAATGCTCCTCGGAGATGCCGAAGAGCTTTCCAGCGGCTTGATTGCCCGCGATGACAAAATCTGTCGTGGTAGCGGCAGCTCGATAAATCAGGCTGAGGACCATTCCCTTCCATCCGGGACGCGGGACATTTTCCCAAGTAAACTCGCCAAAGATAGCCTCACGCTGATGAAGGCCTGCAAGGAGGCGTGATTGCCAGCGAACGAAGGCCCAGGGTTCGTTTTCGACGAGGACGGCATCGAAGTGGCGGCTGCGCATGATGTTTCCAAGGCCACGATAAATAAAGGTGGTGATGCCACGGCCGAGACGAGGCAGGCGGATGAGTTCGTAGCGGCGGGCGGGCGCATCGCTTTCGTTGTCAAAGTCCGCCGCGGAGCGTCCGAGCACGGTGTGAGTCTCGATGACGGAGGTGACGCAGACGAGATCGACATGCGCGGCGAGCGCTTGGAGCTTTTTGCGGTTCTCCAGGGCAGCGTAAGCATGGCTGATGAGCAGCAGCGAAGGTCTCATACGGGCTGAAGCATCGCCGCGGCAGGCGCGGCGGCAGGGGAGGAGTCTCCGAGGATGTCGAACCAGTCATGGCCTTCCGGCTGGATCGAATGCTGATCGAGCAAACGCTGTCGCGAGGCGGCGAGAGCTTCGCGAAAGGTGGTGGAGGTTTTTTGAGCTTCGAGATCGCGAATAGCGGCGGCCCATGCCTGAGGATCTAGCGAGTCGATGAGCGGCAGCGGATAGCGGCATGACTCGAAGAGCTCTGCGATGCCCATGCTGCAATTGGCGAGGATAGGAACTTCACAGGCGAGAGCCTCCATCGCGGCGGTGAGGCCCGCTGGTTCATCACATGGCAAAATGGGCAGCAGCACCGCGCAGCTCGAACGCAGCAGCCTCAGATAATCGGGATGCGAGGTGTTCAAGGCGAGCTTGAAGAGCGGATTCTTTAGTTGAGCCGCAAAACGACGCTGCAAGGCATCCGCACGCCCCGCACGGGTCACGGCGATGCCTTGAGCGAGAAGGCCATCCACCATCGCCTCATCGCGGCAGGCGTTTCCAGCGAGCAGACAGGCACCATCCTGCGCTGAGCCCTCTGGCTGATACCATTCGGTGTCGATCTTCCATCGGCGGAAGACCACGCGGCCTTTGCCGAGCAGGTTGGAGCCTATTTCACATTGCTGGCGCGTGATGCATTCGAGCTGAAAGGCTGGCGGAGCTTGTTTTAGCATCGGCGCGAGGCGGCGGACGGCGCGGTCGTGAAAGCAGTAGCGGCGGATGGTCTTTCCGGCTGTTTTGAAGAGGCCGACACGAGCCAGCATCAGCAGTGCGGAGAAGTGCATGCCATCGAGGCAGTAGATGAAACGGGCATCACGAAGCGGTTGACGGTTTTTCCAAATGAGGCGGAAGGCGGTGACGAGGCGTGAGGCATGGCTGCGCGGCCGCAGATGGTGGTGCTTCGTGACCTCATCATCGGACTCAAACCATTCATCCACGATCGCGCGGCCCTCGCTTGGCACTGGATGGATGTCGAGGTGGCGGCGCGGGCGATCCTTCCAGGTGCGCACGCCATAGGCTGCGAGTACGATGAGGGGCTGCGAGGAGGAACTCATGGCGTGGTCCACAGCACCTGCTGGTAGCCGCGGGATTTCGCGAGGGCGGGAGAGACGAAAAGCGCGTCCAACTGCATGATGCGCATGTCCTTCCGGTGAAGGTCAAAGACATCAACGAGCATGTAACCGTGGCGGCTGAGCCTTTCGATGTAGGCCCAGAGTGGTTGCTGGCCCTGGTAGCACTTTTCGAGAATGATCTCGCAGAAGATGAGCTGGATTCGCCCAGCGGCGAGCATGCGCTCGGCACCTTTGAGCGCTTCGAATTCGCCGCCTTGAATGTCGAGCTTGAGCAGGTCAATGGCGGTTATGCCGTGCTGATCGCAAAACTCGTCGATGGTGGTGGTTTTCACCGTCACTCCGGGGCCGGTGGCGGTGAGTCGGCCGCCCCAGGCGTTCACGGCATCGGCTTCGACGGGCAGGAGTGAGTTGGTGGTCTCGGTGAGATTGGTGTGGAAGTGTTGGGTGCCGGATTTGGCGGCGACGGCGAGTTCGTGGACTTGCACCCGCGAATCACCGGCGAAACGCTCGCGGAGTCTGGCGGCAGGCTCGCTGAAGGGCTCGAAGGAATGAACCCGCGCATGCGGGAATGCGGTAGCGTAGTCCGCGGTCATGCCACCAATATTGGCACCCACATCAAGGATGATTCTGGCGTCGCCGAGCAAGGCCTGCTTTACCGCAAGGGATTCGGAGGCCTGGATTTTCGCGATGGAATAGCCTGCTCGTGCGAGCAGGTTCTGGATCAAGACTTTGAGACGGCGCAGCATGAGGGAGGAGGGGATTTAGAGGCGGCGAAGGGGCACGGGACGTGGGAGTGCCTGCGGCATGATGTCAAAGCGGGCTGGTGTGGACGGTGTGCGCTCCGGCTCGTGGGCCTCGCTTTGTGCCATCTGACCATGCATCACGCAGGCATTGAGGGCACCGGCGATGAACCAGCAGAAGAAGTTCACGGGGAAGGTGGAGGTCACGTTGCCGGAGAAAATGTTGTGGAAGAGCAGGCCAAACTCGATGGCGGCCATCCAGATGGTGATCTGGAAGAGGCTGCCGCCGCGCATGCGCAGCAGGCTGGAGTGGAAGGACTTCAACGCGATGCCCGCGGCGGCCGCGATGAGGAGCGTTGGCAGCCAGCCGTTCACAAGGAGCATGTTGGAGACGAGGTCGTGACTGTGGACGACATTCATTTCGTTCATGTCGGAGGCGGCTTGCGAGCCGTGGCCGAAGGTGGTCCACATGAGCGGGTTGTGCGCGATATCATGCATGCCGTCTAGGCGGGCACAGATGGTCCAGAAGCGGGAAAACTGCTCGCCGATGGCCGAGCCGCCGAAGACCTCCATGGTGGACAGGGTGAGCGATGTCACCCAGCGGCTGAGCTCCTGGGCAAAGATACAGGCGAGGGCGAAGATGCCTAGCATGCCTGCGTAGAGCGCCGCGGTGCCTTTGCCACTGCGCAGCACGGGCAGGAGTGCGAGCGGGATGACCCAGTTCACATTCGCCATGCGGGCCATGCTGGCAAGGCAGCCGGCGACGAAGATGCCGAAGAGCACCCAGCTCATGCGGCCCCATTCATGGCTGTGATGATCCCGGTGGTAGCGCCGGATCATGAGCGCGAGGCAGGCACATACGGCGCAGGAGGTGCCGAAGGGCGAGCTGTCCACCAGAGTGGAGAAGGGCCGCGGACGGACGTCCTCGAGATGCTTTGAGAGGATGGTGAGGCCGCTGCGGAGATAGTCGATTTCGAAATCGCTGAGGCCGAAGAATTGCTGCTTCAGGCCGTACAGCGAGACGGGAACGAAAATGATGAGAGTGAATTTGAGGAATCGGATGATCTCCTCCGGCTTTGGCAGCACGCAGGGCACGACAAAGAGCAGGAACATGTAGGCAGCCCCGTCGGCGAGTTGTTGCGCGGCGGCGTTCATGCCGCCGGAGCGCATGGAGGCGACGGCGGAGACGCCAAAGCCGAGGAAGCAGAGCAGGAGCGTCTTGGTCTTGCGCGGCTCAAGGATGCTGCCGCTGCTGATGGATTGGGAGATCGCCCCGATGCAGATGCCGGCAAGGGTGAGCGGCGCGAGTCCGCGCGCCCACATGACGTCGTTCATCGTCACATGCCCGTCGAGAATCATGAGGCGCTTCAGCAGATCGCTGTAGGCCGCGTAGAGCACCATGAGGTGGAGGGTGACGCGCGGCTGGAAGACGCCGAGGATGAAGGAGCCGATGCAGAGGAACTGTGCGAGGGAGCCGATAGCATTCCCCATGTCCAGAAGGACAGAGAGCATCACATAAAGCGATCCCATGAAGAAGAGGACGACGACAAAAGCCTTGCCTTGCATACAACTAGGGGGAGCGGAGCAGCGAGCGGGCTTGCAGCAGCGTGAAGCGTGGCAGGCCCATCACGGCACAGGTGAGAAAGCCGGACACATGTTTGCGCAGTCCGGGCGCGAGGTAGGTGCCAAGCACCCAAGCGGTAGTATAAGCGGCCAGCGTAGCCCATGCAGCGCCGAGTCCGCCATGCACAGGTATCCAGACGAAATTCAGCGTGCCATTGATGACGACGGCGAGGATAACGGACGAGAGATTGGCCGCGAGACGGTCTTCTACCGTGAGGATTTGAGTGCGGGCGACGCCGACGGCATAGGGAATGAAGGCCCAGGCATGCACGCGGAGCATTTCGGCGGAGCGTTCATACTCGCTGCCAAAGGCCAGCGGCAGCAGCGGTGCCACCACCCACAAGCCAATGGCGACGATGAGAGCCAGCACCACGGAGGCGGAAAGGTAGTCCACCACCCGGCGATGATACTCGGGTTCGTTTGGACGTGAGGCCATCAGGCGCGGCAGGAAGAGTGTGGCGAGCACACTGGGAACGAAGTAGGCCATTTCGGAGACGCGCACCGCGGCACTGTAAACGCCGGCTTCTTCCGATCCGCGTAGCCATTGGATCATCGCGATGTCGAGACGGAAAAGGAGCAGCAGCGCGGCCTGTGAGGCTAGCTCCGGCCAGGAGCGGCTGATGAGTTGAAAAGCTCGCGACCAACGAAAAGCGGCGAAACGAACGCGTCCGCCGTTTTGCCGAAAAACCACGCCGCAGAGCACGATGAAGATCCAGCCCTCCAGCGCATAGGTGAAGGCAAAGAACCAAAGCGGTGCCTTCATCCAAATGCCAACTGCGATGCACGCAGCGCTGACGAGAAAGCCGGTAAACTGCGCGGTGACCATGCTTTGCACGCGATCGTTGGCCTCCAGCCATGCAAACACCTCGGTGGAGGGATGGGTGAGTAATTGCAGCGCATACACACTGAGCAGGATCGTGCCTTCCGGCTGGGCGAGCACGATCCAGAGCATCAGGCCGGTGAAGAGCACGATGGAGACGATGACGCGGGCGAGGATGGTATTCCCCAGCACGTCGGCCTGCTCATCTGGTAGGCGAACAAGTTCGCGAACGGTGTAACGGCCAAAGCCGAGCTCACCGATGCACACGAGAATCGAGACGACGGCCATGGCGACCCCGATTTCGCCGAAGCCGGAACGGCCCAAATGCCTCGCGAGAAGGCAGGTGAGGCCAAAGCTCAACGCGAGGCGCACGAGTCGGAACACGGTGGCGAGCGAAAGCGTGTGAAGGATGGAGCGGCGGGCGCTCATGGGCGTTCTTCGACCGTGAAGCCTGCCTTCTTTAGCGGCTCGATGGCGTGGTGATGCACAAAAACGGCGTCTTCACGAGTGTGGCGGTCCCGGCGTAGACGACGAGCGGGCATGTCCACATAGAAGGGGCCGTCGAAAAGGCTCTCGGGCAGCACGGCACGCATTTCCTGTGTCGAGGCGTTCATCTCGGCGAAGACGAACTTCACAGAGCTCAGATGAGCGCCAAAACCACGCAGCACGGCGGGTTCGAGACCTTCGGTGTCGATCTTGAGCAGATCGGGATACACACGGTTTCGCTCGCAAAAAGCCGCACCGGTCTCGCAAGGCACCTGGATAGCGTTTTCGGCGTTTTCACCCTCGGCGAGCGCTTTGTTCACGGGGCTGAAATCCTCGTTCGTGAAGGAAAGCATGCCGCCGGCATCCGAAAGAGCGATTTGCCATGCGTGGACATTGGCGCGACCGTTTTTCTCAAGCATCCGCCGCAAGGTGGTGAAGGTGGCAGGATGCGGCTCGAAGGCATGCACGCTAACTTCCGGGCACTCGGACATGAGAAGCGAGTAGATGCCAATGTTCGCACCGATGTCGAAGCAGGTGCGCACGAGGCCGCTGGCTCCGAGATGACCGAGGAAGGACATGTTGTGGTAGTCGTAGCGGCGCTGGCTCCAGACGAGCGCCACGCAGCCGTTCATCTCGCGGCGCTGCTCGATGAAAAGACGCGAGCGGTCGGTGATCTTGATGGCCGCGGGCAGTGGAAGAAAGCGCCGCACGCCATGCCACAGCGCATGACGCATCAGCGCTGGCACCGGGCTCACGCCGGGATTCCTGAGGATTCCTTGGCAGGTGTGAATGAAGAGTTCCAATCCCATGCGGGGCGCTATTTGGAGGGCTCAAGCGGTGGCGTAAGCTTTTTCGACCACATCACAAAGCAGATGGCCGATGAGCAAGTGGCACTCTTGAACGCGAGCGGTGATGCTTGAAGGGGCTTTGAAGCTGAGTTTCGCGATTTTGGAGCACGCGGACTCTTTTTCGCCCGTGAAGGCAATGGTGACGCAACCTCGTTTGTTGGCTGCTTGGAGGGCCGCGAGGATGTTGGCACTCGTTCCGCTCGTGGAAATGCCCAATGCGATGTCACCAGGCTGGGCTAGAGCTTCAATTTGCCGCGAAAAGACGGTCTCGAAGCCGAAGTCGTTGCTGTGTGCGGTTAGAATGGAGGTGTCGGTCGTGAGGGCGAGACCGGCGAGAGCAGGGCGATTGACGCGGTAGCGCACTACCAGCTCGGCGGCGAGGTGCTGGGCATCTGCGGCGCTGCCGCCGTTGCCGAAGAAGATGATCTTCTTGCCGTTCTTGAGTGCGCTGAGCCACGCTTCGGCGAGCGGGGCGATTTGATCGCTCATCACGCTGAGTTTCGCGATGGCGTCCTGATGCTCAGCGAGGTGCGTTTGAAAAAACGAGAAGAAGTCGCTCATGTCATGAGAAGGCTGTCAGAAGCTCGTTCGGGGTCAAGGTGGCGGTGCCGAGCTTGCCGACGACGATGCCGCTAGCGTGGTTGGCGATCTCGGCAGCGTCTTGCAGTTTGAAACCGGCGGCGAGAGCCAAAGTCAGCAGCGCGATGGCGGTGTCGCCGGCACCGGAGACATCATAAACCTCGCGCGCACGCGTGTGAATGTGGTGCGGGCTTTGGCCGCGCTCAAAGAGCATCATGCCGTGCTCGCCGAGGGTGACGAGGACGCTGTTCACGGCCCACTTTTCGAGAAGGATGCGGCCGACTTCGAGCAGTTCGGAGTTTTGCGCTGGCGGGCCGGGCAGGAGATGATCTTCGAGTCCGGCGGCAGCGAAGGCTTCGAGGCGGTTCGGCTTCACCAGCGTGACGCCGCTCCATGGCAGCGGATTGCGCGGCGAGGGATCGACGGTGACGATCAGGTTGTGCTCGGCGGCGATCTTTGAGACGAGCTGCATAAGCCCGGTGGTCATGAAGCCTTTGCCGTAGTCTTCGAGAATGATGGCGTCGAGATCCGGCGCGAGGGCGCGGAGACGCTTTTCGATCTCGGCGAGTTCGTCGGCGGTGAGTGGCAGCAGTTTCTCGCGATCGACGCGGACAATTTGCTGCTGGCGGGCGGAGACGCGGGCTTTCGAAATCGTGGGCAGTGTGTCGTGAACGAGCAGTGGCGCAGGATCGACTTTGTCGGCGATCAAAAGATCACGCAGGCGGTCGGCGGCGCTGTCTTTGCCAACACGGCCCATCAGGTGCGTGTGCGGCGAGAAGGGCGAGATGTTGCGGGCGACGTTCGCGGCTCCACCGGGGTAAAATTCTTCCCGCGTGACCTCGACGATGGGCACGGGTGCCTCCGGCGAGATGCGGCGCACATGACCCCAGATGAAGTGATCGAGCATCACATCGCCAATGACGAGGATGCGGCACTTCGCGAGGCTTCCGAGGCAGTTGCGGGTGAAGTTCATGCCTTATTGCGACGCTCGCGAACGGCGGCGGCGAGTTCGTCGAACATCGTTTCGGTGGTTGACCAATTCACGCAGGCGTCGGTGATACTCTGGCCGTAGGTGAGTGGCACGCCGGGCTTGGTGTCCTGGCGGCCTTCGACGAGGTGGCTCTCGATCATCACGCCGGTGACGGCCTTGCTGCCGGTGGCGATTTGTTCGCTGAGCGAGGCGCTGACGAGCGGTTGCTTGCGGTAATCTTTGAGACTGTTGCCGTGGCTGCAATCAATCATGACGCTTGGTGGCAATCCGCGGGCGCTGAGTTGCTCGGAGGTAGCCTTGATGGCGGCGGCGTCGAAGTTCGTGCCGCCTTTGCCACCACGCAGGATGACGTGGCAGGCGTTGTTGCCCTTCGTGTTCACGATGGCAGCGACGCCGTCTTTGGTCACCGAGAGGAAGCTGTGCTGACCTTTGGCGGCTTCGATGGCGTCGAGAGCGACCTGGATGCCGCCATCAGTTCCGTTTTTGAAGCCCACGGGCATGCTCAAACCGGACGCGAGCTGGCGATGTACCTGGCTTTCCGTGGTGCGGGCACCGATCGCGCCCCAGACGACCACGTCAGCGATGTACTGCGGCGTGATGACATCGAGGAACTCCGTGCCAGCCGGGATGCCCATCTGCGTGAGCTCCAGCAGCAGGCCGCGAGCGCCGCGCAGGCCGTTGTTGATGTCGAAACTGCCGTCAAGGTGCGGGTCGTTGATAAAACCCTTCCAACCGACCGTGGTGCGTGGCTTTTCAAAATAAACGCGCATCACGATTTCCAGATCCGCGCCATGTTTCGCCCGTGCAGCGATGATGTGGCGGCCGTATTCGAGCGCGGACTTCGTGTCGTGGATCGAGCACGGACCGACGACGACAAGCAAGCGGTCGTCCTGCAGATTCAAGATGGCTTCCGACTTCTTGCGCGATTGCTCGACGAAAGCGGCCTCAGCATCCCGCAGCGGATACTCGTGCATGAGCAGCGCAGGCTGGATCAGCGGGAGGATTTCAGCGACGCGTAGGTCGTCAGTAGGATGCGATTGGCTCACGAGGCAAGGAGGGGGCAAAAATGGGGCGGTAGTGTGGGGCGGACGCGAGTCGCGTCAATGGAAGGAACGCTGTCGAGGCGTTGGAGTGACGGAGGCATGGGGAATTGGAAGACGGGCTGCTGCGCTCAAGAGCCATCACTCTCCTACTCCAGCTCTCCACTGAACGCTGCCAAGCTGCCGCCCTTGGTGCCCCAGGAGGGAGGCACACACTCGTCGTCGAAATGGGTAGTTCAGGCGCACAAGGCGATGGCAGGCCTCCCGAGCTTGATTGCATGGGAATTATGCCAATTACATTAATTTGGCACGATTTGGATATTTTGGCAAAGTTAAATATTCGTCTCAATCGAGATCTCGGCCGCCTCCCATAGCCCCGGCAACTGTATCGAACCCACCGCTTGAATAAAATGCCAATCCGGGTCGGCTAGGGCCGTATGGTGTCCTCTCTCCTCCACTATGTTCCGGTTTCTCCTTAGCCTCCTCCTTTTGCCCGCCTCGCTCCTCGCGGAGAAGATCCAATACAACCGCGATGTGCGGCCAATCCTCAATGAGAAGTGCTTCCACTGCCACGGCGCGGATGCCAGCCACCGCAAGGGCGAGCTCCGGCTCGATCTTCGCGAGGAGGCGATGAAGCCTGCGGAGTCCGGCGACATCGCGCTGGTGCCCGGCAGCCCGGAAAAGAGCCAGCTCCTCGTCCGTGCGCTGTTGGAGCAGGGTCACGACGATGTCATGCCGCCGGAAAAAAGCGGCAAACCGCTCACCAGTAGCGAAAAGGCCATCTTGAAGCAGTGGATCGCCGAAGGAGCCGAGTATCAGGGCCACTGGGCCTTCATCGCACCGGTGCGATTGGAGCCGCCGAAGGTCACGGGCGTGGATCATCCGGTGGATCGCTTCATCGCGACCCGATTGGAGAAGGAAAAGCTCCAAATGTCCCCGCCAGCCGATGCGGCGACGCAGATGCGGCGTGTGGCGCTCGATTTGACCGGGCTGCCGCCATCACCGTCCGATTTGTCGGACCTGTCTGACTGGTCCGACAAAAGATACGAGGCCTACGTGGACAAGCTGCTCGCCAGTCAGCACTACGGCGAGCGCATGGCGATGCAGTGGCTGGACTACGCCCGCTACGCCGATTCGAATGGCTTCCAAACCGACAGCAGCCGACAGATGTGGCCATGGCGTGATTGGGTGATCAAGGCCTTCAACGATAATAAACCCTTCGACCAGTTCACCACCGAGCAGATCGCAGGCGATCTCATTCCGAATGCGCGACGTGATCAGATCGTCGCCACCGGTTTCAACCGCAACCACCGCATCAATGGCGAGGGCGGCATCATCGCCGAGGAGTGGCGCATCGAGAACATCATGGACCGCGTTGAGACCACCAGCGCCACTTGGATGGGTCTCACCATGGGCTGCTGCCGCTGCCACGATCACAAATATGACCCGATCTCGATGAAGGACTTCTATTCCTTCTTCGCCTTCTTCAACAACGTGCCGGAAAGCGGCACCATTCAGGGCGCATCGAACCGCAGCGGCGGCAACAGCCTTCCCATTACCACCGTGCCCACGCCGGAGCAGGAGCAAAAGGTCGCGCAGCTCGACGCGGACCTCAAAAAGGTCAAAGCACACGTCGCCGAACTTGCGAAACAACTCCCGCAGCTCATCGCCGCCTGGGAACCGAAAGCGCAGGAGACGCTGAGCAAGATGAAGACCGTCTGGGCACCGCTGACGCCGACGACCGTTGAATCAAAAAACGGCACCACTTTGGTGAAGCAGCCCGATGGCAGCTACCTTGCCACCGGAGCGAATCCACAAAAGGACGTGTACATCTATGACGCCCCGCTGCCGGAGCAGGGCGCGTCCGCCTTCCTCCTCGAATGCCTCACCGATCCCTCGCTGCCCGGCGGCGGTGCGGGTCGCTACAGCAACAGCAACTTCGCCCTCAGCGCCTTCGATGTTTATGTGCGGCACAAAAACGGCAAGCAGGAGCTTTTGAAGCTCAAAAAGGCCGAGGCCGACTTTTCGCAAAAAGGCTACGAGATCGCCAACGTGATCGACGACGGCAAGCGCAAGGGCAAACGCGGCTCCTGGGCCGTCGATGGCCCGAATCGCAAAGAAAACCGCCGCGCCATGTTTGTGCTGCAGGAGCCCATCGCGCCTGAGAAGGACGCCATGCTGCTGCTCCGCGTGCGCATGGAGGCCATCGGCGGCCACAACATCGGTCGCTTCCGCCTTTCCGCCTCCAGCCTGCCGCCGGACGCGGTGCGGCTCAGCGGCGATCCATTTTCACCCGCGCTCAAACTCGCCATCGAGACACCTGCGGCCAAACGCACGCCGCAGCAGAAGAAAGACATCGCCGCCTTCTTCCGCGCGAATGTCGAAAACCCGCTCAAACAAGCCGATGTGGCCCTTACTCGTGCTCAGAAGGCCTACGACGACTTCGACCGCTCACTGCCAAACGTGATGGTCATGCAGGAAGGCCCCGTGCGTGACACCTTCGTGCTCAAGCGCGGCGAATACGACAAACCGGGCGACAAAGTCACCATGGCCACGCCCGCCGTTCTGCCACCGATGCCGAAAGGCGCACCCGCGAACCGACTCGGTCTCGCGAAGTGGCTCGTCGATCCCACGAACCCGCTCACGGCCCGCGTGTGGGTCAATCGCACCTGGGAAAAATTCTTCGGCTACGGCATTTGCAAAACGGCGGAGAACCTCGGCTCGCAGGCGGAGTATCCGGTGCATCCCGAGTTGCTCGACTGGCTTGCCACCGAGTTCATCCGCAGCGGTTGGGACATGAAAAAGATGCAAAAGCTCATCGTCATGAGCGCCGCGTATCGTCAAAGCAGCAAAGTCACGCCCGACCTGCTCGAAAAAGATCCCGACAACCGCCTGCTCGCCCGCGGACCGCGTTTCCGACTTGGTGGTGAAGTCGTGCGCGATCAAGCGCTCGCCATCGCCGGACTACTCGTGCCGAAGGTCGGCGGCCCCAGCGTGAAACCCTACATGCCCGACGGCGTGTGGGACGACACCAGCAAATACGGCGACCTTCGCGGTTACAAAGCCGACAGCGGCGAAGGTCTGTACCGCCGCAGCTTCTACACCATCTGGAAACGCACCGCCGCACCGCCGACGATGCTCATGTTCGACGCTCCCAGCCGCGAAGTCTGCACCGTGAAACGCAGCCGCACCAACACACCGCTTCAGGCGCTTTCTTTGCTCAATGAAGTCACCTTCGTCGAAGCCGCGAAGGCTTTGGGAGAGAAAATGATCAAGGAAGGCGGCTCCACGCCCGAGCAGCGCATCGCCTGGGCGTTTCGTCGTGCGACGGCGCGGATGCCTTCCGCCGAGGAGATCGGCGTATTAAAGAAAGGACTCGTCGAACGTCTGTCGAGGTTCCATTCCGAGCCCGAGGCCGCGAAGCAGTTCCTCGCCTTGGGCACCTACACGGCGGATGCATCCATCCCGCCTGCTGAGCTGGCGGCGCATGGGGTGACCGCCAGCGTCATTTTGAATTTGAGCGAGGTGGTGACGCGGCCGTGAGGCTGCGCGGTCTTCTTGCCAGCCGGTAATCACCCGCTTAGCATGGCCGCCATGACGCGCCGCCGCCCTCTTCAACGACGTAAACCGCCCTTTCGATGGCTCGTGTGGCTCGTGGGGTTGCTCATCGTGGGAGTGATCGTGGTCGTGATGGCCATGCCGGCGCTGGTGGTCGGCTATTTGCAGAGCTTTATGCGCAGCGAGGGCTTCCGCGTCGAAATCGAGGAGATGGTCGAGGCGAAAACGGGCGGCTCCGCGAGGCTGTCGGAGATTCAATGGCAGGACGACGCGGCACGGATGAGCGAGGCGAGCATCGAAACGGCCTCTGGTTTGCAGATCGAGGCGGTCGGCTTGCATGCCGCGCTGGACTTCAGCGCCATCCGCCGCGGATCGTGGAGCATTCAGAGTGCGGGAGCGGATTCATTGATCGTCACCAAGCATCCAGCGGACAAAGCGTTGCCGCGGTCGGAAGAGTCGTCTGTGACTGAAAATGCGCTGCCGGGCTGGTTGAGCCAGTACATCCCGAAAACCACCGAGGTGGATGGTTTCGACGTGGAACGCTTTTCCTACTCGCAGAACGGCTGGCAGGTCGAGGAGGCGCGTCTGCACCTCGGCAGCTACAACAGCGCTTCGACAGGGAAGGGGCGCTTTTCAGTCCCCGGCACGATTGAGGGCGGCACGCTGCGCATGCCGGTGACGCCGCCGGGTCAAAAAGAGCCGCTGAAGCTCGACATTGGCCGAGGCAGCTTCCGCCTGACGGATGAGAAACTTCAAATCACCGACTCCACGCTGCGCTGGAAGGATCGCAGCAAGGGCACGTTGCGTGGGAACGTGCGTTTTGGCGGCGAGTGGCAGATGTTCGCGCATGCCGAGCAGGTGCCGACAGCGGAGTTTCTGAGTGAGGAATGGCAAAAGCATCTTACGGGGCATGTTGAAGGCGATGCGGAGCTTTCGGGAGCCAAAGGCCAGCCGATGAACTGGAAGGCGGATGTGGTGCTGAAGGATGGTGTGCTCTCCTCACTGCCCATTCTTGACAAGCTGGCCACTTACACGCGCATGGAGCGCTTCAAACGCCTTGCGCTGGACATCGCCACGGCCTCGGTGAGCCCGCACAGCAGCGGCGGCACGCGGCTGGAGAAGATTGTGATTCAATCCAACGGCCTGATGCGTCTCGAAGGCACACTCACGCTGCTGCCGGGCGATGCCATCGAAGGTCACTTCATGGTCGGCGTGACGCCGGAAACCCTCCGCTGGCTTCCGGGAGCGCAAAATCGCGTCTTCATCGAATCGAACCCGCAAGGGCCACCGGGCTTGAATTGGGCTCGCGTGAAGGTCGCGGGCACTCGCACGGCTCCTCAGGAGGATTTGAGCTCGCGTTTGCTCGGCGCGGCGGGCATGTCTCTGCTGCTCGACACACCCGGAGCCATCGTGAACCAGGCGAGCGACACGCTTTTGAAGCCCGTGCTCGGTGAAGACGCTGCGAAGCTGCCCGGAGCCATCATCAACGGCACCACGAAGACGCTGGAAGAAGGCGTCAAAACCGGCACCGACCTCATCAACAAGGTCATCCCAATCTTCCCCGGCAAATGAACGTCCATCACCTCGAGCTCTTTTATTATGTGGCCACGCACGGCGGCGTGAGCGCGGCGGCCCGGCAGATGCCCTACGGCATTCAGCAGCCAGCCATCAGCGCCCAGATTTTGCAGTTGGAGGATGTGCTTGGCGTCACGCTCTACCAGCGGCGGCCGTTTCAGCTCACTCGTGAGGGACAGCTTCTTTATGATCACATCGCGCCCTTCTTCAAAGGCCTCGGCGATGTGGCGGACCGCATCCGTGGCGGTGGAGAAACGCGGCTGCGCATCGCCGCGCCGGAAATCGTGCAGCGTGAGTATCTGCCGGAGCTGTGCGCTCGCATGCAGCGGCGTGTGGAAGGCTTTCACTTCACGCTCACCGATGGCCGCCAGCAGCAGATCGAGCAATTTGTGGCCGCGCAGGAGATCGACATCGGCCTCTCCACGCTCACGGACAAACCGCCGCCGAATGTGGAGACACGCGAGCTTCTCCGCCTGCCGATGTGCCTGCTCGTTCCGGCCAAAAGCAGCCTCAAGAGTGCCGCGCAGCTTTGGGAAAAAGAGCGAATCGAGACGCCGCTCATCGCTTTGACCGCCAGCGATCCGCTCGTGCGCGAGTTCCAGTCCGGTCTGCGACAGCATGGTGTGGAATGGATCACGAGCCTGGAAGTGGGCAGCCTCGATACGGTGGCGCGATACGTCGCCAGTGGCTTTGGCATCGGCCTCTCGCTGCAAATGCCGCGTGTGGAAGCTCCTGCGGGGGTGCGTGTGTTGCCGCTGGATGATTTTCCCTCCTTAGCTTTCGGCGTGATGTGGATCGGCCGCCTGTCGCCTCTGGGTGAAGCCTTTATCGAGGAGGCGCAAGCCATCGCCAAAGGGCTCAAGTAGCCTTCATCGCGGCTTCAACAAAGGGAGCGAATTCACGGAAGCTCCACGCGGACTTCGACAAGCCCCAGGCGCTGTCTTGTTTGAAGCTCATGTCGAGATCGCAGACCATGAAGTCTTCCACCTGTCGCCGCGTGCGGGCGATGATCTCGCCGGCGGGATCGACGATGTAGCTGTCGCCATAGCCAATGCCGGCATTGCGGGTGATGCCTGACTTCGCGGGATCGAGCACGACGTTGTTCGCTCGCACAAAATAGACGCTGTTCTCCACGGCGCGGGCGCTGTGATCGGCGCGGACCTTCATGAAGTGGCTGATGAGGCCCTTGTCACCGATGTAGTTGAAGTGTGGCGCGAAGATGATGCGTGCGCCTTTGAGCGCGAGGATGCGGGCAGGCTCGATGTAGCCGCCATCGGCGCAGATGAGCACGCCGAACTTCACGCCATCAACCTCCCACACCGGGAACTCACGGCCCTGCTTGTGAAACTTCATGTAGGCGGCGCATTTGCTGTAGGTGCCGAGGTTCTGGCCGTGATGCGCCACGATGGCGGTATTGTACAGATCAGCGCCGCGCAGTTCGTTGAAGCCCACGATGGCCACGGCGGCGTGGCGGGCGGTGATGTCGAGCACGCGTCGCATCTGCGGCGACTCGACGGCGAAGGCACCCTTCCGCGCCAGCTCCTCGGTGTCCGGGTAACCGGTCAAAAAGCATTCGGGAAAGGTCACGGCCTTCGCTCCGGCCTCATCGGCCTTTTTCAGTCCTTCCTCAAAACGGGTGAGGTTGTGCTCAAAGTCCCCTGCCCATGCCTCAAACTGACAGTGTGCGATCTTCATGCCCTCCAAACGTCGCCCCAGATCAATTTCCCGCAAACGGGGCTCGCAAAGTTTTCGATAAAAGGTCTGTCCCTTTATCAGAATGCCCTTGCATCCTTTTGCGGTCCGGCTACAGGCCGCGTCATGCGCCAGCCCCGGCTCAAGGCTCCCGCCCATCATCCCACCGCCTTCTACCACTGCGTCTCCCGCGTCGTGAACCGCGACTTCGTCCTCCACAGGCCCGAGCGTGAGATGTTCACCGGACTCATGCGCATGTATGAAAAGCTCTGCCAGGTCCGCGTCGTGACCTTCTGCGTGCTCTCCAACCACTTTCACCTCCTCGTCGAGGTCCCGCGCCGCCCGGAGGTCATGCCGGGGGAGGACGAGGTCTTGCGTATCATTTCAGGATCCCTCGGAAAGACCACCGCGCATCTCGTGCGCGTGCAGCTCCAGCAACTCCGCGAGGCGGGCGCTCCCGAGGCGGCCCAGCGCGTGCTCGACTCCTGGACGGCGCGCATGTGGGACATCAGCAGCTTCATGAAGACGCTCAAGCAGCGCTTCACCCAGTGGTTCAACAAGCAGCACGGGCGCAAGGGAACGCTGTGGGAGGAGCGCTACAAGAGCACGCTGGTGGAGGGCGGTGGGGAGGCGCTGGCGATGACCGCAGCCTACATCGACTTCAACCCCGTGCGGGCCGGGCTGGTCAAAGACCCAAAGGACTACCGCTGGTGCGGGTATGCCCAGGCGGTGGCCGGGGTGCTGATGGCAAGACGGGGAGTGGAGGTGGCCTCCAAGGCGCAGTTGCAGGGGGCAAGGCCGGAGCAGGGGTATGTTGAGCATTACCGCAGGCTGCTTTTCACCTGGGGGCAGGCGGGGAGGGCAGGTGGCAAGATCAGCCGTGAGGAGGCGCAGAAGGTGCTTTCAAAGGGAGGACGGCTGCCGGTGGCGGAGGTGTTGAGGTGCAAGGTGCGCTACTTCACGGACGGGGCGGTAATGGGGAGTCGCGGGTATGTGGAGGCGATCTTTGCGGCAAAACGAGGGCGATTTGGCACCCATCGCAAAGATGGAGCGAGGCGAATGCGAGGGCTGGAGGCGGCCAAAGAGGATATCTTCACCTTGCGAGATCTCCGCGTGCGGGTGTTTGGGGCGGATTGATGCATTGCTTGATTTGGGGCGATTTCGTTCTTGGCGGCAAAAACACGTTTTGATAGCCTCTCGTCATCTTTTGACCTCATGAACCAACAGCTCATCACCCGCATCTGTGTTGTTCTTCTCGCTGCCATCGCCGGTCTGCTTCTCTACCGGTGGATCATGCAGGCCAGTGACGGCATGAAGCTCGTCGGCTTCATCCTGCTGGGCGGCGGTGGCGGCATCCTGGCGGTGAAGTATCTGCTGCCCTGGATCGGCGATGCGATCGGCGAGAGCATGTATTCCTCCGGTGAGCAGCTTGAGCAGGATGGACTCATGAAAGCCGCGGCCTGCATCTCGCAGGGTGACTTCGAAGGCGCTCTCGCGCACTACCAGGCGATGATCGAGGAGAAGCCGGAGGATCCTTTTCCCGCCGCGGAGATGGCCAAGGTGCACGCGGAGCGCCTCGGTGATCCGCAGACGGCCATCCAGGTGCTCACGAATCATCTGCAAAGACGCGAGTGGTCGGTGGATGACGGAGCCTTTCTGCTCTTCCGTGTGGTGGAGGTGCAAACCAATCACCTTCACGATTTCACCGCCGCGCGGGCGACACTGGAGCAGGTCATTGCCAGCTATCCAAACACACGCCACAGCGCCAACGCGCATCACAAGATTACCGAGTTGGACCAGGCGGAGTTCAAATTCCTCCAGGAGCAGCGGGCCAAGGCGGCGCCAAGCATCTGATTCCCGACGCGTGCCATGAAAAAAGTGCTTCAGCGATGGCTTGCCGCCTGCCCGCTGATGGCGCTGGCGGTGGCCGGCGTGACCGGCATTCTTTTCGCCGAGCAGGATGTGGCGGCGATGCGGCTGTGGATTCTTCCCGCCACCGTTGGCGTGATACTGATGACCTTGATGCGTCCCAACAAGACGCTGGGTTTTGCTTCGGCGTTGCTCGGATTCGCCGCGCTGCATGTGACCAGCCTCGACGGCACCTGGAGACATCCGCTGCGTCTGCATCTTTTGGAGAACCATGGCGGATTCGACGCGGTGGTGGAAGGCAGCCTCACTCCGGATCATGCCGCGTCCACACCTGACAATCCAAAAGCCATCTGTGAGGCAAGTCGCGTGGTGCTGGAGGATGGCACGGAGTGGGCGCAGCCGGTGCGATTGAAGGTCTCAATGCCCTCCGAACGTGAATTTCCCGGCGCGGGCATCTACCAGCTAAGCGGACGTCTGCGTGTGCCGACGGGAAAGAAGGCTCCAGGCACCTTCGACGCGGTGGACCATGCCCTGCGCAGCGGTTTCGCCGCCGAGATGAGGGTGGCAAAAATCGAAAAGCAACCCGGTGAAGGCTCCGTGTGGACCTGCGCCCTGCTCGATGCCGCGGAGAGAAGCCGGCGCTGGATCAGTGAACAGCTCACGCTGGACATTGATGACGATCCACGGCTCTCGGGTGTCATTCGTGCGATGGCGCTCGGTGTGGCGGACGAGGCGCAGGACGACATCGAGGACGCGTTTCGTGACAGTGGCACGCTGCATGTCTTCGCGGTGAGCGGCCTGCATGTGGCGATGCTGGGGATGATCGCCTGGCAGGTGCTGAAGGTGCTCCGGTTGCGGCGTGGCGCGGCCTTGGGGGTGATGGTGCTGATCGTCTTCGCGTATGCTTTCATCACCGGCTGGCGGCCCTCGGCGGCGCGGGCGGCTCTGATGGTGGCGGTGGTGTTTTGCGGCCCGTCCTTGGACCGGGAGTCCGGCGTGCAAAACAATCTCGGACTCGCCTCACTGCTGCTCCTCGGGATGGACACGCAGCAGCTTTTCATGCCCGGCTTCCAGCTTTCGTTCGGCGTGCTGTGGGCCATCGCGGCACTCACGGGCGTTTTCATGAGCCCGCTGGCGAGGTGGATGGAACTGGACCCGTTCCTTCCGGTCGAATTTGCCACCTGGAGGCACACGCTGGCGCTGGGCGTCCGCCGCTGGTTGATCGGCAATGCCTGCGTGTCCGCCTCCGCATGGCTGGGCAGTCTGCCCTTCATCCTGCTGCACTTTCAAGCGGTCACGCCCGTGGCATTGATCGCGAACAGCGTGCTCGTCCCGCTCTCCATCGCGGCACTGGCGGTGACGTGCATGAGCATCCTCGCCGCGCTGGTGAAGCTCGGTGGTGTGCAGATCGCCATCAACAACGCGAACTGGTTCCTCGCCAAGGCGATGGTGGTTTCCGCGACGTGGTTCTCCAGTCTGCCCGGAGCCAATTTTCATTTGAATGCCCACGCCGCGTCTCACGATGAAAAGATCGTGTGGCGTGTCCTGGCCATGCCGGATGGGGGCGCGGCCAATCATCTGCACTCTGGTGATGAGCACTGGCTGCTCGACACCGGACCGGAGGACAGGTTTCGGCCGGTTTTGCATCGTTACCTTCGTCATGAAGGCGTGAACAAGCTCCGTGGCATCGTCTTGAGCCACAACGATGCCGCGCACATCGGCGCGGTGGAGATGGTGCGGGATGTTTTTGGCACGCCGGAGCTCTTTTGCAGCGCACGGGAGCCCGGCCCCTATGATTCCCACCAGACGATCCTTCGCCGCTTGGAAGACGGTGCCGCACTGTCCAAGTGGATGGCGGGAGACCGGTTCACCCTCGGCACCGATGCCAGTCTCACCTGCCTGCATCCGGCCAGTGCGAGCCGCTCGATGCGCGGGGATGATCGCGCGATGGTGCTGCTGGCCGTGCTGCACGGCTGGCGGGTGCTCTGGATGAGCGACGCGGGCTGGCTCACGGAGAACGCCCTGCGGGAGTCAGGCCAGGATCTGCGTTGCGATGTGCTCATCACCAGCCAGCATGCCACGGATGCCTGCGGCACCCGCGAGTTTTTGAATGCGGCGAGACCCCGACTGGTCATTCGCGGCAGCCGCGGCTTCATAAGAGATCACACGCCGCCACCGGACACGCTGGCCGCGTGGTGCGCGGAACGCGAGGTGCCGCTGTGGCTGACCGAGGAGCTTGGAAGCATCGCGCTGGAGTTTTCGTCCACGTTGACGATCAAGCCGGATGCGCCGGGCCTGCCGCCAGTGCGATTCGAGGAGCGGCGCTAGTTCGTCGCGTCCGGACGTTCGCCGAGTCTCGCAGGGACTTCACGCATGCGGTTGTTGCGGATGACTTCGAGCTTCACCACGGAGCCCGGAGGCTGGGTGCGGATGATTTGAAGCAGGTCCGCCGGCATGCGGAAGGACATGCCCTGGAACTTGGTCACCACATCCCCCGGCTTTAATCCGGCGACGGCGGCGGGCGAGTTCGCGTCCACGCGGGAGATGAGCGCTCCGGTGGCGGAGGTGCCCCACACCTCGTTGATCTCGATGGGATCGCTGATCACCTCGATGCCGAGGTAACCACGCCCCAGCATGCTTTTTCCGGAGCGTAGTGCCTGCTCACGCTGCTCGATGGCCTTCTGGATGGCCTCGACGACCATCTTCACGCCATTCGACGGCACGGAAAGGCCTACGCCCTGCCACGCATGCACATTCTGATCCCCCCGATAAATGGCCACGTTCACGCCAATGATCTTGCCCTGGATGTCCACCAGCGGTCCGCCGGAGTTGCCGGGATTGATGACGGTGTCGGTTTGCAGGTAGTCCATCTGGCTGTCACTGAGGTGACGGTCGCGGGCGCTGATGATGCCTTGGGTGACCGTGCCGCTGAGGCCGAAGGGATTGCCGACGGCGAAGACAATCTCGCCAACCTTCACCTTGTCGGAGTCGCCAAACGAGAGGGCAGGGAAGTCTTTGCGCTCGCTCTCGATGCGCAGCAGGGCGATGTCGCGCTCCTGATCGGTGCCGAGCACCTGCGCGGAGAAGACCTGGTTGTCATTGGTCGTGATCGACAGCTCGGAGACATCGGCCACGACGTGGTAGTTCGTCACGACGAGACCGTCCTTGCTGATGATCGCCCCGGAACCCAGGCCGGGGATGACCTGATGGCGGCCTGCCACCAGGCCGAGCAGGGGATGCAGGGTGACCTGGCCGGGCGTCACCTTCCGCGTCGCGATGCTGACCACCGAGGGCAGCACCGTCTCGGCCAGCTTTGCGAACGCGTTGTTCATCTGCATCAAGGTGCGCGCATCGTTGGGGTCGAGTCTGGCTCCCGTGTCCTCCGGGACTTTTTCGCCCTTCAAAAGCTGCGGCAGGCCGTAGCGGTCGGCATCCTGTCGTGAATACGAATACAGGCCGGCGGCAATCGCGAGAATGATGAGGGCAAAGACAACGCGTCGGGCGAGTTCCATGATGCACAGTGAACCGTCCGGCGCTTTCCGCCAAGCGCCAAGATGCCGCGCTCAGCCCTTCCCGCCCGCGTCGAGCTCCGCTCCCACTTCTTGAAAGGCCGACGCGAGCTCCAGCCAGTCGTTCACCGATGTCTCCCAGCCGCCACTCAGACGCACCACGCGGCGCAGTTCCTCCGGCGACGCCCCGAGGGCCGTTACGACCACCGAAGAGCCTTCTTTGCCAGAGCTGCACGCGCTGCCGGTGGAGATGCTGAAGCCGCGCCGCGAGAGCCGCGTGAGCCATTTCAGGTTCTCATGCCACGGCATGACCATGAGAGAGGTATTCCAGAGACGAGGACGATCGGCGGAAATGATGCGCAGGCCTTCAAAACTGGCCTGCATGACCTTCTCAAAGGCATCACGGCCGGTGGCATCCATCGGCAAGCCTCTCGCGGTGATGGTCTCCAGAGCGGTCACCATGGCTTCGATGGCTGGATAGTTCTCGGTGCCGGCGCGGCGTCCATTTTCCTGCGGACCGCCACGGAGCAATCGGATGCACTCGTCCTCATTACGCAGCACCAGAAAGCCCGTGCCCTTCGGTCCGCCAAATTTATGCGCGGAGCCGGTGACATAATCGCAGGTGCTGAAATCGGCCGGGAGCTTGCCGATCCATTGCGTGGCATCGGTGTGAAATGAGATGTTCCGGACGCGACAGCTCGCGGCGAGGTCCTGCCAGGGCAAAAGTTCACCGCTTTCATTGTTTGCGGCCATCACGGAGACGAGCGCCATGCCCTCCGGCATTGTTTGATGCGCGTCGAACTCCTGCATGCTCGTCCAGTGTCGCGCCGGTTCGCGGACACTGGGGTGCTCGATGGTGGAGATGGCGGTGGTCTTGCCCGCGTAGGCCGAAAAAAGCAAGTTGTTCGCCTCCGTGGCTCCGCTGGTGAAGACGATGCGCTCTGCCTCGACGCCGAGCAACGTGCCCAGTCGCTCGCGGGCCGATTCGAGATGCTGGCTGGCGATGCCCGCGTCGCGATAAAGGCTGGATGGATTGTGCCAGTGCTTCTCACTTGCCCGCAGCCAGGCGTCGCGTGCCTCGGGGAGCAGCGTGGTGGTGGCGTTGAAGTCGAAGTAGCGGTTCATGCGTGCCTTTTGGCAGGGGTGAAGCGCGACGGCAATGGAATGTGGATGAGCAGCAGCAGGATCGAGCCGCCGATGAAGGGCAGCCAGGCATCCTTGCCGGGGCTGCCGAGGCCGTTGACGAAGCCGAGGACGCCGAGGCTCTCGCTGAGAGCAAAGACGATGACGTTGCCGATGATGAAAAGGCTCTGCCCCGGAAGCGTGTCGATGGCCACTTTGCCTTTGGCGAAGCCGCCGAGCAGGACATGGCGGAGCACAAAGGACAGCGCCGCGTTCACTCCGGCCACGAGAGCGAAGATGTCGGCATTCGATTCTCCCTTTGGCTCGCTGGCATCGGTGGTGAGCACAAAGATGAAAAGGAGCTGGCCGATGATGAGCGAGCTCCAGATGAAGAAGACCGTGAGAAAGACGGGGCGTAGAGGCATGGTGTGGTAAAGTGGAACAGGTTTTTAACCTGTTCGTTTCTGATGAACAGGTTAAAAACCTGTTCTACTTTCTTCAAGGCTTCAGCCAGTGCTCGAAGAAGCGGTAGATGGCCGCGTTGGATGCTTCGTTGGGATCGTGCTTCTCGCGGTTCGTCATCGAGACGCGGTCGGTGTGGCCGAGGAGTTGGTTCACGGCGATGGCGTGCTTGAGCGAGAGCCAGCGCTTCGGCGGGTCCTCTTCCCCGCCAGAGACGAGGAAGGGTCGCGGAGCCATCAGTGCGTGCAGTTCCTGCAGGTCGTGGCCTTTTTCGACGAGCACCTTGTAGGCACCGGTGCGCGGGCTGTCCGCTCGCACGAGGCCAGGTTTGCGGGTGAGCGAGGGATCGAGGCCCAGATACCAGGGCTCCTGGTAGTTGATGCTGTGGCGAGTTTCCTCAAACACGATGCCGGGATCGCTCCAGGCAGCGCAGGCATACTTTTCCCACAGGCAGGAGCCAAACAGCGACCACTTCCCGCCATACGAATGGCCGACGATGCCGATGCGGCTGGCATCGACCTCCGGCTGCGCGGCGAGGGCGTGCCACATGTTCGCGCCAATGTAGCCGAGGTAAGACAGCGGCTGGCATTTCGCTTCGTGGCTCAGCACAGGTTTCCGCGCATCGCCACCGGGTGAGCCGATGCAAAGCGTCACGAAACCCCGACGGGCGAGCTGCCAGGCAAAATCACGTAGCGGTTTCGGGCCGAGTCCGGCACTGGTTTCTGGATCGTAATACGGCACGAAGACCGCGGGACGTTTGCCAGAGGCTTTCGGAAGCAGCAGGTAGCCCTCGCCAGTCTGGCCGGGGGCGATTTCGATGCGCACTTTTCGCTGCGTGATGCCTTCTTCGCGCTCTTTGGTCTCCAAAACTTCGAGGCGGGGATTCTCGATCACCTTCGGCCAGGTGGCCATGAGGCCATGCCAGTCCTGGAGGATCTCTTCGCGTCGCCGTTGCCAGTCCTGCGCGGTCTTCACGGGGCTGCCATCGCGAAAAATCAGCGGTGAAGCTCCCACCGCAGGTTTTGAGGCAAACTCCGCTGGCATTGTCGTGAACGGTGCCTCGGCAAAACCGAGCGTGAGGAGCGAGAAGAGGGCGAAAGCGAGTTTCATCCTCTCCAAGTCGGTGGAGGAGAGGGTGACGTTTCAAGTTTCAGTTTCCAAGTTTCAAGGCGGAAGCCGTGAAACTGGAAACTTTGAAACTGAAACCTCACCCCATCTGAGCAGCGACCAGGCGCATGAGCATCGTGAGCAGCAGGCCGGACAAAATGCCAACGAAGATCGCCGCGAGCTTTGTCTCCTGAGGCATGTGAACGGCATTGCCGAGGGCTTGCGTGGCGTGGTCGAGGCTTTCTTTGTCGCCCACGAGCTGGAGCATGTCGCTAGGATTCAGTCGCTTGTCTGGCGTGGCGGCTTTGCCCGCGTTTCATTCGAGGCGCGAAGACGAAGAGCGCGCGTCCGAAGTCATGCAAAAAAACGAGCAGATCATAGGCGTGACGCAAATGGAGGCCGACGAGTTCATCGAACGCGTGAACACCTTTGTGAACGAGATCACCGGCACGTCGTATGGACGCTGCGGATCACTCGCAGCCGATGTCATAGACCTGCACCTTCTTCGCCAGCGGCAGAAGGGTCTCCTTCACGGTGTTTTGATGCACGGGATGCTTTTCATAGGCGTCCATGTCCGCCTTGCTGGCAAAGCGCATCACAAAGCCGACATCGAAACTGTCATCCACGATGGGGCGCTCGCTCGCCACGGCTGTGCCGACGCTGAGGTGCTGGATCTCTTGGATCTCCGCCTGGAACTTTCTCGCGCAGGCGATGAGCTTGGCGCGGTCGGCGGCATTGCCGGGACGCTTCAGCCACACCAGCACGATGTGCTCGACCTTGCCCTTCGGCGTCGTCTGGCAGCAGGTGCAGGAGTTCAAAAACAGCGAAACGGCGGCGGCGAGGATGAGAGTGGCGTTTTTCATGACGTTGGTTAGCCTGACACAACATGAAAAACCCGTCGAGACTGTTTCTGCTGCTTTTCGCCTTCTCCGCCTGCGCCGCGCAGGAGGCCTTTGACCGCCTCACCTTTCACGCCGCGCCGAAACCGCTCTCGAAGGCCGCGAAGACCAGCGACTGGCCGCGTGTGCTCGGTCCCTCGGATGATGCGATTTCACCAGAGACCACGCTTTTGAAAAAATGGGCCGCAGGTGAACCCAAAGCCGTGTGGGAAGTGGCGATGGGTGAGGGCTACAACTCGCCCGCGATCAGCGGCGAGCATTGCGTGATCTTCCACGCCCTCGAAGGCAAGGAAACCATCGAGTGCCTGCATCGCGAGAATGGAAAACGCTTCTGGCAGCACGACTACGCGGTGACTTATCAGGACCGCTACGGCTTCAGCAATGGCCCGCGAGGCAGTCCAGTGATTGCCGAGGGCATCGTGGTGACCTTTGGCGTGACAGCGGAGATGCGGGCGCTGGATTTGAAGACCGGCAAACTGCTCTGGAAGCATGATTTGAAGACGGAGATGCATGTGCCGCAGGATTTCTTCGGCGCTGGCGGCACGCCGTTGATCCTCGACGGTCGCGTCATCGTGAATGTGGGCGGCAAAAAAGCAGCCATCGATGAGTCCGTTGGCATGCGGGAGCGAAAAGAGCGCCTCGCTGAAGCAGGCGTGAGCGTGGCGGCCTTCGATTTGAAGAGCGGCGACATCGTGTGGAAGGTCGAGGATGCCTGGGGCGCCAGTTATGCGTCGCCGATTCCAGCGAAGCTGCACGGGCAGACGAAGGTACTCGTCTATGCCGGCGGCGAGAGCGATCCGGCCACCGGTGGTCTCATGTGCATTGATCCGACCAGCGGGAAGCTGCATTCAAAATTCGCTTGGCGTGACGACGAATACATCCAGGCCATCGGCACCTCACCGGTGGTCATTCCCGAAAAAAACCGCGCCTTCATCACCACCGCCTATCCAAAGGGCCGGCCGCTCGGCGGTGTGATGGTGGAGTATGATGCCGCCTTTCAGCCGAAGGAGGTGTGGAAGTCCACGAAGCTCGGCGTGCATTGGATGAACCCGGTTTATCACGACGGCCATCTCTACGCCATCGACGGCGAGACCGAGCCCAAGTCCCGCCTCGTCTGCGTGAACGCCGACACCGGCGCGGAAGTGTGGGAGCAAAAGATCGAGTGGGAGGATGCGGAGTTCAGTAAACAAACCGGCCGCGCCAATCCCGTGCGCCTCAGCATCCTCCGTGCGAGCCTCTTGAAGGTGGACGGTGCCTTCCTCTGCCTCGGCGAGATCGGCTCGCTCCACTGGCTCGACCTCAGCCCCGCTGGTGCGAAAGTCCTCGCTCAAGCCCAGCCCTTTTATGCCCTCAACACCTGGAGCCTCCCCGCCCTCAGCCACGGCCTGCTTTATGTGCGCCAGCAAACGAAGGACCTCATGCAGAAAACAGGCGAGCGCATCATCTGCCTCGATTTGAGAGGGGAGTGAAGCGGTTGACTTTGCCCCGGGCGCTTCGCAGACTCGCGGCCTCATGGGACTCCTCGATTCATTCGCCAAAAACGCGCTGGGCAGCATGCTCGGCGGCTCTTCCAAACAAGATCCTGCCGCGATGCTTAGCGGTCTGCTCAGCGAGGCGGGCGGCATCGAGGGGCTGATGTCCCAGTTTCAATCCGCTGGCTTTGGCAGCCACTTTGCCTCCTGGGTGTCCACCGGTGAAAACCAACCGGTGACCGAGGAGCAGATGCAGAGCGCCATCGGCCCGGAGGCCCTGCAAGGACTCGCCAGCAAGCTGGGCATGAACACTGGCACCGTCCTGCCGCTGCTGGCTCAGTTCCTCCCCAAGGTGATCGACAGGCTCACCCCTCAAGGCCAAATCGCCGACAACCATCCCTCCAGCGGCCAGCTTCAAAGCGTGCTCACCAGCGTCATCAGCAGCAGCCTTGGCGGCCTTTTTGGCGGCCGGAAGTGATCTCTTGAACAGTTTTTCTTCCGCGACATCGTCGGCTCCATGCCGTCGCTGCCGCCCACCATCGAAGAACCTGCCAGTCCCGAGGTGGACTGGCTGTTTCTCGATTTGAACAGCTTCTTCGCCAGCGTCGAGCAGCAGGAAAATCCGGCGCTGCGGGGCAAACCGGTGGCTGTGGTGCCGGTGATGACGGATGCCACCTGTGCCATTGCCGCGAGTGCCCAGGCGAAGAAATTTGGCATCAAGACCGGCACCAACATCGGCGAGGCCCGCCACAAGTGCCCGGACCTCCAACTCGTGCTGGCCCGGCATGACAAATACGTCGAGTACCACCACGAGATCATCAAAGAGGTCGAGCGGCACTACCCCGTGACCTCCGTCTGCTCCATCGACGAGATGGCGCTGCGGCTCGACCGCCTCCGCCGCCCGCTCCCAGCCGCCATCGACCTCTCGAAGCGCATCAAAGCCGGCCTGCGTCGCACGATGGGCGAGTGCATTACCTGCTCCGTAGGCCTCGCCCCGAACCGCTTCCTCGCCAAAGTGGCCTCTGACATGCAGAAGCCGGACGGGCTGGTCATTTTGACCGCCGCCGAGCTTCCGGGGCGTTTGCTCGATCTGGAACTGCGGGACCTTCCCGGCATCGGCCGGCGCATGGAGCCGCGACTGCATGCCGTGGGCATCCGCAGCATGCGAGAGCTATGGGAGGCATCCCGCGAGGAGATGCATCAGGCCTGGGGCGGTGTGGTGGGAGATCGCTTCTGGATGGCTTTGCATGGCGAGCCCTCCGAGGACGAGCCTGAGCACGAACCCAAAAGCATCGGCCACAGCCATGTGCTCTCGCCGGAGCTGCGCAAGCCACCGCAGGCCGCCATCGTGCTGCGTCGCCTGCTTCTCAAGGCCGCCAGCCGCCTGCGACGCTCCAATCATCGTGCCACCGAGATGAGCGTGAGCATTCGCGTCGAGGACGGGCCGCGCTGCGAGGCGCATCAGCGCTTTTCCGCCGTGAATGACAGCCTCGCGCTTACCGAGGTGATGCGTGGCCTGTGGGAAAACGTCATGCATCAAGCCCGCTGGCAGCGGGTAAAGAAGGTCGCCGTCACACTCTCTGGCCTCGAATCCCTCACCCAGCCCCAGCAGCTCGATCTTTTCACCCAGGGCGAAGACCCGCGCCAGCGCCGCGAATCCCTCTCCCGCGTGCTCGATGCCATCAACAAGAAGCACGGTCGCGATTCCATCGTCGTCGGCTTCACACCCGACACCGTGCGCACCTTCTCCGGCTCCAAAATCGCCTTCAATCGCATCCCGGACCGCGAGGAATTCAAGGAGTGAGCTCCCTGCGTCAAACGGTGCGGTTCCATCACCGCTACGCTGACCCTCACCTAGCGTGCCAGCGAAAGTTCCGGCGCCTGACACGGTCCGGCAGCGGTATTGACACATCTAGGCCAAACCCATACGATACAGGCCGTTCCGGTAAAAACCCCTCGTGACTCCCCCCTCCACCATTCTCACTCACAATCGTGAGCGTTCCTCGGCGCTTGCCTGGGGCTCGCTCGGCCTGCTGGCCATATCGCAGCTCGGTCTCCTGATCTGGCTGCTGGCCGCCAAAAGCCCGGAGGAGTCGGAGAGTGCCGTCGCGAGCACCCGTGAGGTTCCTCCGCTCCCCGGGCTTGCCTCGACGGGCATCCGCCGGCCCGTTCCGGAACCGGGACAACTCGCGGTTCCCGCTCCGACAACCTCTTCCGTCCCTGGGGCCGTCTTGCCTCGATCTGTTTCGATGACGGCTCCGCCCCCTGTAGGGACGTTTGGGAAGGCTCCGCCTATTCCGGCGGTGATCCCCGCACCCACCACCAAAGAACCGCCACCTGATCTTCCCGGCGGGGGCATGAAGCCACCACCCATTCCTGATTTTTCGAAAGTCCTGGGCACGACCGAGTCTAGCCCGGCGCTTCCAGGTGCCGGAGTGCCGATGCCGAAGGACCTTCCAAAAGGTCTCGATGGCACGCAAACGCTGCCCGGTGCCGAGAAAGCTCCCACGATGCCTCCGGCACCTCGTGGCGCGGTGGATCCGCGACGTGATGTGAATGGGTTGCTGACCGCGGCGAAAGATTTGCGCACGGCGGGTAATACTCAGGAGGCGCTGCAAACGCTCCAGCAGGCGGATCTCGTCCAGCCAAACCATCCAGCGGTGATGGCTGAGATGGCGGAGGTTTACGAGCAGATGGGATTGAACTCGAAGGCCGTGGACATGTGGCGCGGCATCCAGCTTCAAGGTGCGGCGAAGGCCGGACAATTCTTCGATCTGGCGTTGCGGCGCCTCGGCAATGTTCCGGGGGCGGACACCGTGGCCGCGCCAGCCATCGGATCGCCACCGGCGAGCGAGTCGGAGAAGCGACTGCGCCTCGGTGCCTGCGAGATCAAGCGTGACTTCTCGGTGAAGGAGGCTGGCGAGCGTTTCATCCTCCGCGTGCCCATCCAGCGAAACGGCAGCAAGTCCATCGATCCGAATGCCATCGACTTGAAGGCCTTCTTTTACTACCGCCACAATGGCCGCACGCAGATCGACAACAGCTCCGAGCTCATCGAGACCTGGCAGACACAGCCGGTGAACTGGCAGGGCACGGACCTGGAGATCGTGGACATCGTTTACACCCTGCCTCCGCCCATGCCGGAGGAGGCGGCGCAGCGCAATCCGAAGACCTACCACGGCTACATGCTGCACCTCTATTATGACAACAAGCTCCAGGACGTCGCCGCCGAGCCGCGTGATCTTCTGGAGCAGGCGAAACTGAGCATTCCCGGCGCTGTGATGCCGGGCAATTCGCCCAACCCGCTCCTCCCGCCCGTGGCCCGGCCCTGATGCAGGTCACTCCCGCTGATGATTCTTCTTTTTGTCGATTCCAATGCCAGCCTTCTCGAAAGTCGCGCCGTCTTCCTGAGAGAGCAGCTTCCCGGCTTCACCATCGTGCCCCTCGCCGACGCGGACGAGGCGGCCGCATGGATCGCGAAGGCAGAGGCGCTCGATGTGCTCGTGAGCGAGGCGATCTTCGATGCCGGCCACACGGGCTTCGCGCTACGCGACGCGGCGCAGGCACGCTTCCCGCATGTGCGTGTGCTTTTCACCACGCGCTTTGATTTGAGCGGCTTCGAGGAGCAGCTCGGTGGCAGTCCGGTGCTCAAAGACGGTCCGTATCCGCCGGAGAAGCTTGTCCAGCGCGTGCAGGCCCTACTCGCCGCGCCGGTGGATACCTCCGCGCCGCCCCCCGTCATGGTGCCAGGCACCGTACTCGGCAGTTACCAGGTGCTCGACCGCCTCTATATCGAAAACGAGGCGGAGACCTACCGTGCTGTGCAGGTCAGCGTGCAGCGTCCCGTGGCCCTCGTGCTGCTGAAGCCGGAGTATTTGAAGAAGCCGGACGTGGTCGCGAAATTCAAAGAGCGTATCCGCGTGAAGGCCTCGCTCACTTTTGCCCGCATCGCACCGCTGTATGAGGCGGGCGAGGTGAATGGCTGGCTCTTCTACACGCGCGAGATCCCACGCGGCCGCACGCTGGAGGAGATCGAAGAATCGGGCGAGCGCCTCTCTGAGCGCCGCGTGATCGAGGTGCTTCACGGCATCACCGAGGCCATGGAGCATGCCACCAGCCGCGGCTACCACCACCGCAGCCTCGCCGCGCGTGATATTTATGTGGATGGCGAGCATCAGGCCAGCATCACCAACATCTTCCGCCAGGCCTCCACTGCCAAACGCGATGCGAAGGCCGATGTGAAGGCGCTGCTGCTCCTGCTGCGGGATGTCGCCAGCGATGGCAAGGCCCGCGGCTTGCTCGACACGCTGCAAAACGGCCAGCACGACTGGAGTGGCCTCCTTGAGGCGCTCGACGAGATCCGCGATGCCATGCGCGAGCACAGCATCGTGAAGAAAATCGAAGCCGAGACGCTGCCAGCCGCTGTCACCCGTGATCGTCCGTGGTGGCTGTGGCTTGCCGCTATCGTTATCCTCATCGGTGTGGCGGTTTTCGGAGCCATGACAAATGGCCTCATTCCCGCCGCTGCCTCGAAAAAGACCGGCAGCACCACCGTGACGTGGCAGCACATTCCAGCGGGAAGCTTCGAGTATCAAAAGAACGAGAAGTCAAAGCTTCCGGACTACTGGATGCGCAAAACGGAGGTCACCATCGCGCAGTATGCCGAGTTTCTTGCCGAGCTGAAAAAAGGCCCCGTGAATCGTTTTGACCATCCTGACCAGCCCAAGACCAAGGAGGGCCACACGCCGCCAAAGTGGGCCGCTTATCACGCAGCGGCGCAAAGCGGAACCAGTTTCAACGGAGAAACCCTCTCGCTCGACATGCCGGTCACGCAGGTGGACTGGTTTGACGCGTATGCCTTCGCCCGATCACGAGGTGAGCGCCTTCCCACCGAGCAGGAGTGGGAAAAGGCTGCGCGAGGTGATAAGGGCCTACGCTATCCCTGGGGCAACCAGGCCAGCCCGAAAGCGGCCAACCTCGGTGATGACTACACCAGCTCGGCCAACACCCCAGGCGGCCAGTTGGACGGTTTCAACCTCACA